>JABDPK010000105.1 GCA_013042795.1 Saprospiraceae bacterium
ATACAGTTTCATCGAGGGTCACATTTGGAGCTGTACCATTTAAAATCGCATTTTTTATCGTCAGTGCTGCTGCAGTTGGATTAATCTTAATCAAATCAGTCAATGATTGACAAGGAATTGTAAAAAAAAGTGCAACAGCCCCTGCCACATGTGGTGTTGAAGCTGAAGTTCCCGAGATTCTACTGTATTCGTTTTTTATATCAAGGGTCGTTATGAGTTCACCTGGAGCTCCCAGGTCTACATGCGTTTTATTCTGTGCGGCATATTGAACTTTTTCATCAAACGTGTCTGTATTTGTAACCATGATCAGGTAGTCGCTGGTGCAAAGGGTGGGCATATCGCCTTCGATCTCGATATTGACATCGAGGTTTGCTGTAGCGCAAACAGATAAAACCCCAACTGAGCCCAGTAAATCATATATTTCGCACCAACTTGGTAGTTGCGAAGGAAAAGCAAATTCCAGGCCTGAAGATAAATTTGTCACGACGATATTGGCACCGTCTGTACCATCGCTTTCCAGGTATCTTTTTTTAAGATCATAAACATATTCATACCCTGTAATGATCTCACCAACATTGCTTACACCGCTGACAAACAGGACCTTTGTATTCCAGTTCATTCCGGCAATTCCTGTATTGTTATCACCCTGGGCAGCCATAATACCTACAACCTGGGTACCATGATCACTTTCAGGGTGTATGTCATTTTTATCTTCAATATTTACGCCCTGGTGATCATCGATGTAACCATTCCCGTCATTATCGATTCCGTCACCAGGCAATTCATTGGGATTTATCCAAAGGTTGTTGCGCAATTCAATATGGTTGATATCATAGCCATCATCAAGGACCGCCATAACGATTTCTTCACCTGTTTCTGATCGTCCACCGGTTGTTTCTTCCCATACATTAGGAGCGTTGATGACGTCCATGTTCCATTGTTCAAAATATAGTTCGTCATCCGGAATGTAGGTTCTGGGGTAAACTTCCTGATTTCGGAATAGATGTTTGATTTTACCATGTTCAGAAAACAATTCGGAAGCTTCTGATTTGCTCAATGTTTCAGAATCGTTAACCAGGTAAATACTCAGAGAAGATGAGAGTAGTTGATATTCATTATTACTCTTTTCATGAAAACTATTGGAAACATTGAAATATTGGACAATCCATTCACCTTTGGTTTGTCCCCATAGCTGAAAAGTATAAATGCTGATTAATAAAATGAATATCAGGCGAATCATAAACATGATAAAATTAACTAATATAACTGATACCGGGCCATCTATGTTTCGCTGCCTAAATTAAACCATTTGTTAAAATGTTTAAGTGCCTTGGTTGACAATTAGGAGTCGGTTTTTCCTGGCTGCAATACGTGTAATATCTTCAATACCAAAGTCAGAAAGGTCTGCCAGTTTTTCCCAGGATGCCGAATTCGCCGGATCAAATCGAAATAGTTCGCTACCGGACCCCATAAGGATAGAACCGTCATTCAGCAGTTCAAAATCTTCTTTTCCCTCCAGCGTAGGTGCAAGTGTCGTGCTACGATTCAGCGTGTTATCATATTCCTTGATGTACCATTGATCTTCCGTTAATTTATGAACAAAAACAAGTTTTCCTTCACGGGATACTTTTAATGTCCTGCCGATTTTGTCAAGGATTATTTTTCTTCTTTCGCTTTTTGAATCAGCGATAGCCAGATTATGGTATGGTTCTTCTACCAGGAACAGACCAAGGGTGTTTTTATCTATCCAGGCATGATAACCCAGGTTTTTTGTATTATTCATATATCGCTTGGGATACCCGATACCATCAAGAGGGTAGACACTGAGCGTTTGGGTCACCTGGTCACTTTCAACACGAATACATGAAAATTCTTCCTTGCCCGGTATCGATGTTGGTGAATACTCGCTTTCTTCAGTATATGTGACCCTGGTTAGAACTTCATCAAAAAAATCAAATTTGGCGATTTCGGTTTGATCGCTACTGTAGTAATTGGTTGTGAAGTAAACGATATCATCTTCAAAAAAATATGGTTGATTATTATACCCGTTTTTGTTGAATGCTGTCAAGTATTTTGGTTTATCTATCTTGACTTTTCCTCCGCCTTTGGTCATTGTAAACATATACAGATTTGTGACGGGAAGTTGAGCATTTGCTGCAACAAAAATCATCAGGAATAAAATAGAGAAACAAAATTTAGTCGACATTGGCAGATTTAAATATTCTGTTGAATCTTATACCATCTGAAATTCTGGCATTTTTAGTAGAAAACCAAATAAACAATGGTTTTCCTACGATATGGTCATGTGGCACATAACCCCACATCCGTGAGTCTTCGCTATTATGCCTGTTGTCTCCCATAGCCCAATAATAATCCTGTTTGAATGTATAACTATCGGCAATTTCACCATTAATTCTGATGCCATCCTTTCCGATTTCTAGTTCGTTATTTTCATAAACACTTATAACACGTTCATACATTGCGATATTGGACTGGTTGATTTCGATTGTTTCACCTGCTTTTGGAATCCAGATAGGTCCAAAATTATCCACTGACCAGTTTTTGAAATTTTTGGGATCATGTGGAAACAGTTTTTTAGGTTCAGGATTGTTCTTAAAAACTTCAACTTTCACACCATTTCCCAGGGACTTCAATTGTTCTGCCTGTTTATTATTAAGAAAATATCCCTGAGGCCCGGAAGCTGAGCCAATAATATCGGTATCTGTATCCCCGATTCCCCATTCTTTTAGTTTTTTTGGATTGTAACTGACAGGCAAAGTAACCCTGTAAAGGAATTGCATTTCATCCGGGTTCTTTTGTTTTTCCCCATTTACATAAACCTGCCTGTCTATGATCTGAAGACTGTCACCTGGCATAGCAATACACCTTTTGATATAATGATCTTTTTTATCAATGGGTCTGACTACAAAATCGTTTTTTCTAACTTTCTGAGCGAGTTCCCTGTCGTATGCAAGGAATTCTTTATTTCGTCGGGCCTGACCCAAGGTATAGGATCTCTTGCTGGTTATGTAGACGCTATCTCCAACTGGCCAGTTGAATACGATAGGCTTATTACGTTCGATATTTTCGAGTGGTGGCAGTCGGTTGTACTTCAGGCTTGGTTTTTTAAGGTATGATTCACCACCGACAACAGGAACCCTGTTATGTAATAATGGGATCATTGCTACTGTCATTGGAGTTCTGATTCCATATGAAGCTTTGGATACAAATAAGAAGTCACCTACCATTAATGACCCTTCCATGGATGGAGTAGGAATAACGAAGGCTTCAATCAGAAATAACCTTATAAACGCTGCTGCAAATACTGCAAAGACTATTGATTCAACCCATTCTCTTAAAGCTGATTTTTTATAAGGATTCCTCCTGTGGAGTCTCTCAACTTTAGCTTTGTCCCTGGCTTTATGGGCGTCACGAAGCTGATCGTTGTATTCTTTTTCTTTGATATAATTAGGTCCGTCGTATTCTGATTTTTCGTCCCTTGCAACCCAGGCAATTGCTGCCGGAGCATAGATCACTGCAGCCGCAGTATGTATAAATTTATATTTCCGGAATGATCGTACAAGATCCACGGCCATTCCGCAGAAAATGAAAATATTGACAATTGGAAAAAGAAGCCAAAGTGGCCAATATGCTGACCGGCCAATAATCTTTGCCCATTGAACAAAGTTCTTCCCGGGGATCAGTCCGTCAATAGCAGGGACATCGGCTTTTGGAAATATCATATACAAACTGATACTCAGCAGTATATAGGAAACAATCAAAAATATTAATACAGACACAAAAATTAATTTGCGTCAAAGATAACAAAGAACTACAGTTAAGAACCTGTTAAATGCGATCAGTTTCACCAGCTTTTGGATTAAACGTCCAAATAATCCTACAAGTCCGGATTAATCCATGTCTGCCCTGTAGGCAATATAAAATTCAAAGCTGGGACCTGTTCCCAGACTTCCGTTAATACCAGCGACAGCACCGATCTTCAAAGAGGTATACCTCCCATTGATGTCATTCATGATTATTCCTCCATTAATAGTATAATCATTTACACTGGAAAGAGCGATTCCGGCCCAGAACGTTTCTTCCATTTCATACTTCATTCCAATGATATAGTCAATGAGTTCAGGTCTCACATAATTCACCTGTAATGATGGCTCCAGGTACCATCCGTAACCCATCCACTTAACACCAATGTTTCCGAATATATGTTGTTCCCTGTTGGCCTTGCCGCTTGCCAGATTCAAGTCCGGAGAAAAACTCTGCAAGGTCGCCAGTCCGAAATAGAAAATATTATCACGTCCATATTCTTCAGTTGCTGAAAAATAAGCAAATCCAACTCCCAGGGAAGGATTGAATCCAGACTGAGAAGCTGTACCGAATAAAGGATCATCCGGATCATTGAATTTTTCACCCCCAGGGTTGAAACTATACTGAAACATATAACCGTTAATGCCTAAGGATATTTGATCCTCATCGCTAAATATTTCCCTTAGTTTATAGGCATAGTTCAGTTCGATTCCAAACTTTGAAACAGGTCCCGTTTTATCGGATATGATGGCACCTCCGGCACTCATATTCATATCAACGAATGGATATTGAATTGATGCGAAGGCCGTATTTGGGGCATTATCAAATCCAAACCATTGTTTTCTGTAAAATGCGCTGGCTTCCATCAATGTACCAGGTGCCGTAAAAGCCGGATTCCATATATGATGCATTTCCTGTAATGGTGAAGTGTAAGGCAACTGCTGAGCCTGAATTTCAATGGAAGTCAGTGTCAGTACCAACCCAACGAATAGTAACTTGATCTTCTTCATATCATTCTCTTATAATGGTTAAGCTGGTCTTTAATTTCAGGTCAGCAAATTCTAGAATATAGTAATAGGTGTCGGCAGGAAGTTCTATACCGTCTCTTAGCCCTGACCATCGCTGGCCATCTCTCTGGTATCCGACCTTTTCATATATAACGCCTCCCCATCTGTTGAATATCGTTAATTTGTTTTCCGGAAAAGCTTCCAGCCCCCTGAATACAAGTTCATCATTTTTGCCATCTCCATTAGGTGTCAAAATAGTTACTTCATCCAATAGGGATAGTGGGTCTTCAATGATACAGATTTCAATATTATCTGTATTTGTGCATCCATTGGAATCAGTTACTGTGACCGTAAATAATGTTGTGCTGTCAATCCTTATTACGGGATTCGGTATGTTGGATGAACCGATTATAAATTCTGAATTATCCCAGGAATAAGTAGATCCCCCGCTTGCATTCAATTTGAAATCGGTACCAATGATTATGCAGGTGTCCAGACCTGCGAAAGCATCCGGTGGATCATTGACGGAGACGACTACGTTAAGTGTTTCGATATTGTTTGGACAATTATCGCTGATGGTCACCTCGTATGTAGTCGTTTGGGATGGAGAAGCTATTGGATTTGAAATATTATCAGCACTTAATGTGCCGTTCGGATCATTCCACTCGTAAAACAACCCACCAAAAGCCTGAAGTGTTGCAGACTCACCAGAACATATGCCAACATTTGTACTCGCCACACTTGCATTGATCGGAGGGAAGTAAGTGACTTCAAATGAAGCCATTGCTGAACAGCTGTTTTGATCAACGACAGTCAGGCTTAGCTGTTCTGTTGTAATCTGCGGAA
>JABDPK010000107.1 GCA_013042795.1 Saprospiraceae bacterium
ATACAGTGATTGGATACGAGATACCAACAAGTGGAGAAGTAACAATCAGTTTCTACGATGTGACAGGAAGAGTGTTGAATGTGATGGAGAAGGAGAGTGTGAAGGGATACAACGAAGTGAGAGTGAATAGAAGTGAACTTGGCGCAAGTGGAATGATCTACTACAAATTAGAGAGTAAAGAGCACACAGCAACTCAACATATGATGTTGATTGAGTAATCATTTTGGTTTATTATCAATTGAGGCTGGTCAATGGAGATTGATCAGCCTTTTTTTATGTCCATTAATCAGAAAAACATATTAAAAAAAATGATTAATTATAATTTTAACTATTTGTAAGTCACTAGAAATTACTAATTTAGCGGCAGTTTACTTCATGAGATCCTTTGGTTACGTCTTCAATACCACCTGAGAGATGGTATGTAACCAAAAAGATTCGGAGGGCTCCGCTAGGAGCCCTTTTTTATTCTACAGATTATGTTTTAGATAATATTCTATTGGGTTTACCAGAAGGGAATGGGATGGTCTGGTGGAGAATGTTAATGTGCTATCAATCGGATATATGATAAGAATTATTAAACAATCATGTCTTAGTTAAAACAATAGTGTGATTGTTTATTTATATCAATATGCACGTGCATATATAACCTTATGTTTTCCTTCTTTATCTGATAACATATCAGGTCCATCAGGATCTGAATTCTCGAGAGGAATACACCGTATTGTAGCTTTAGTTAATTCTTTAACCCTGGTTTCAGTTTCTTCAGTACCATCCCAATTGGCTTTTATGAATCCGCCTTTGTTTTCAAGTACTTCCTTGAATTCATCAAAGGAGCTGACTTCGGAAGTATGATCTTCTCTATGATTCAATGCCTTGTTAAAGAGATTTTCCTGTATTTCTACAAGTAATGAAGAGATATAGTCGGTAACCGTTTCAAGTGGAATAAACGACTTCTCTTTTGTATCCCTGCGTGCAATTTCAAGTTGATTTTTTGCAAGATCCCTCATACCAATTCCAATTCTGATTGGAACCCCTTCCATTTCATATTGAGCAAATTTATATCCAGGTCTTTTCTGATCATCCAGATCTATATCAACTCTTATACCCATTGATTTCAATTTGCCTGAAATCTCTCGAGCAACTTTTACAATTTCGTCATTAGGTTTTGGTATGGGAACAATGACAACCTGGGTAGGTGCCAGTTTTGGGGGAAGGATAAGACCATCGTCGTCGGAGTGCGTCATTACCAGCCCACCTACCAAACGCGTAGATACACCCCAGGAGGTTGCCCATACATATTCTTCTTTATTATTATTATCAGCAAATTTCACATCAAAAGCCTTGGCAAAATTTTGACCCAGAAAATGGGATGTTCCAGCCTGTAATGCTTTCTTGTCCTGCATCAGGGCTTCAATCGTATAAGTATCTTCAGCTCCTGCAAATCTTTCACTTTCAGTTTTAGCACCTTTTATAACAGGCATAGCCATATATTCTTCTGCAAACCGGGCATAAATATCATGGATCAATGCTGTTTCATCTTCAGCTTCTTTCTTAGTAGCATGTGCTGTATGACCTTCCTGCCATAAGAATTCTGCAGTACGGAGAAAGGGTCTGGTTCGCATCTCCCATCTCACAACATTGGCCCATTGATTTATCAATAGTGGTAAATCCCTGTAAGACTGAATCCAGTCCTTATAGGTATTCCAGATAATAGTCTCTGACGTTGGCCTTACAATTAGTTCTTCTTCCAATTTGGCTGAGGGGTCTACTATAACGCCATTTCCATCAGGATCATTCATTAACCTGTGATGTGTTACAACAGCACATTCTTTTGCAAACCCTTCTACATGCTGGGCTTCCCTGCTAAGGAAGCTTTTAGGTATGAATAAAGGAAAATATGCATTGACATGACCTGATTCCTTAAACATGGAATCAAGTTGATTTTTCATATTTTCCCATATAGCATAACCTAATGGTTTTATGACCATACAACCTCTTACTGCTGAATGGTCAGCCAATCCTGCTTTTTTGACAATGTCATTATACCATTGCGAATAATTATCTTCACGGGACGTAATTTCTTTTGCCATTATCTGAATTAATGTTTAACAAATATTAAGAAATCGTAAAAATGCTACTTTTCTTGGACATTAGACAATGAGAAAGGAAGGCCAGACAAGAGAATAATATTTACAGATATGTTAAAGAAGTAATAATTCACTATAATCGGGAATCCTTTTGGAATATTATTCGTCGTATTTACTGAAGGTCAGAATGATCGATGTTAAAAAGATTAACTATTGTTAAATAGGGATTTAAGTAAGTTTTAACTGAAACTGACCTAGTTTTAATTTAAATTCGATAATAGAAACATCTAGATATGAAAAAGATAAATTTTCTGTCGTTAATTATACTCCTGGCAATGGCAACCACTGCACAGGCCCAGTTTGACGATTTATATTATGATCCTGATACGGATGATTATTATTACGAATCATATGATGATAATTACGAGGATAACGGGGATTATTATGATGAAGATGATTATGACGAATATGATTACTGGGCTGATTATGATGATTACTATTCTTCAAGGATCAGGAGATTTCACCGGCCATATTATGCATTAGGTTTTTATAATTCATTTGGATGTAACAGTTTATTCTGGAATCCATGGGATTTTTACAGTCCTGCCTATTCATTTGGCTTTTTTGGAGGAGGATACGTCGGTAATGGTATTTATATAGGGTATAACTGGGGATGGCCTTCTTACAGGAATAGATTTAATAACTTCTGGGGTGGGCATTGTAGTCCTTATTACAGACCCTATAATCACTATTATGCCGGCACAGGTTATCCCGGATATTATAACGGTGGATATTATGGCGGATGGTATAACGGAGGGTATAATGGTGGACACCACGGAAACAATAACCAGTGGCAGGGTGGATACGCTTCAAGTAATCCAAAAGGAACATATTATGGATCTCGCAGAAGTGGTTCTACCAGCAGTTCTGTTCAGGGAGAAAGGAGAACCCCCAGGATAGCCAATGCAAGAACTACTGAGTTAAATAAAGTAGGACAAGTGACGATGCCTTCAGATATTGGGAATGAAAGTACGGCACGGAAAAGTGTCCCTGGAAACAATACATTGAACCAGACTTCCAGAGCTTTGACGAGGTCAGACAGGAAAGCGATTCCAGGAAAAAGCGGGGAAGCTACTTCAATTCGGGTAGAAAGAAATTCTCGAAGAGCACCTACCGGTTTTACAGAGGTGGAGAGAAACAGAAGAATATCAGAAAGACCTTCCAGAAAGGCTATTTCAGGGAATTCAGAATCCAGGAAGACAAACAGAGCCGCACAGAGGTCTGTGGAAAGACAGTCAAGGTCTTCTTATAAAAGAACAGAGTCCAGAAGACCAAGTACAAGCAGCAGATCAAAAAGTTACAATAATAACAGGAACTCAAGCAGTAGTAACTTTTCAAGGTCTTCTTCAAAATCTTCTTCAAGATCCAATTTCGGTTCTTCCAGGTCCGGCAGCAGTACGCGGAGTTCTGGTAGCTCTTCCAGGTCATCTTCAAGAAGTTCGGGAGGATCATCCAGATCAAGTTCAAGAAGCGGCGGCAGAGGTAAATAGGACTAAAGAAATATACAGTATTAATAATAACTGATCATGAAGTATTGGTGGACTCTATGCGTCCACCTTTTTTATGAATAATTCTAACTTTAAAATGATATACCAATGAGATCGA
>JABDPK010000108.1 GCA_013042795.1 Saprospiraceae bacterium
ATACAGTGATTGGATACGAGATACCAACAAGTGGAGAAGTAACAATCAGTTTCTACGATGTGACAGGAAGAGTGTTGAATGTGATGGAGAAGGAGAGTGTGAAGGGATACAACGAAGTGAGAGTGAACAGAAGTGAACTTGGAGCAAGTGGAATGATCTACTACAAATTAGAGAGTAAAGAGCACACAGCAACTCAACATATGATGTTGGTTGAGTAATCATTTTGGTTTATTATCAATTGAGGCTGGTCAATGGAGATTGATCAGCCTTTTTTTATTGGAAATACTAAATAATGAAACTGAATAACACTAAAGACTCATAGGAACTTCCATGAGTAAGATCCTGGCGTCAGAATCAGAAATAAGCTGAATACTTTCAGTTTCCCACATTCCATAACCATCTCTTTCATTCAATGCTTGTCCTTCAATGGTGACATCTCCACTAATGATAAATGCATAAACACCATTGGAATTATCCTTCAATTGATAGTTGGTTTTAGAACCTTTTTCGAAATCTCCTAAATGGAACCATGCATTTTGATGGATCCATACGCCATCATCTTCAGAATCAGGAGAAAGGATCTGGAGGAAAGAATTCTTCATCTTTTCTTCATCCAGTTTAATTTGATCATATCTTGGGGAAACATTTTTTTCATTTGGAAATATCCATATCTGTAGAAATTTCACAAAGTCACTACTGTTCTTATTGTATTCACTGTGATAGATTCCAGTTCCTGCACTCATGACCTGAACATCACCCTTTTTGATCAATGCAATATTCCCCATACTGTCCTTGTGTTCCAGGTCTCCTTCAAGCGGAATTGAAATAATTTCCATGTTATCATGAGGGTGTGTATTGAATCCCTTTCCTCCGGCAACTACATCATCATTCAAAACTCTTAATACACCAAAATTCATCCTTTGCGGATTATAATAATTTGCAAAGCTGAATGAATGATTTGATTTTAGCCAACCATGATTGGCTTGACCTCTTGTATCGGCTTTGTGTAATACAGATTTCATTGTGACTATTTCTTTGTTAGGCATATGATTGAAACCAACCTGGTCTATTAACTTATCGTACGTTGAACTATCAGTCTCTTTGCTTTCAATAGCTTTAAGAGTACTTTGGCCAACTACAATACCTGCTGTACCAAGTATAGATTTCCTGATAAATTTTTTCCTGTCCATAATTGGATGTTTGTTATGTAATAAAAATAGAATGAAAAAGTTCACATTTACTTCTTCCCAACTGCAATAACAGATAGGCCAATCTTATTAAACACAAGTTTATCAAGACTTTTTGAAATAAAGATCAGGCGATCGTAAAGTTCCATTTGATTGCGTGGAATAGTTTTCTTACGCAAAATTCTACCGGACACAAACCAACCGAGCATTCCAAAAACATTAAAATATTGATGATGGATAATATCAAGATGAGAAGACATCAGATTCATCAATGATCTTTTGGTGTATCTTCTGTAATGTTCAAGTGCTGTATCAAAACTATTATACATCCACTGAAATGCAGGGACAAGAATTATAAGATGACCGTTGTCTTTAAGCATTTTTCTTGCATTTTTAATTGCAAGTGTATCTTCTTTGATATGCTCTACAACGTTTAATGCAAATATTGAATCATAACGATTCAAATGATTCTTATATTTTTCATCGAAATCATCATCAACCAGGTCAAGTTTGTATATCCGATCAGAAATAGATGGAAAATTTTCCTTCAGGTCACCGATATAGTTATCCCTGATATCTGATAAGGAGATCTTGCTGCCTGCTTCAATAAAATGCTTTGAAATATTCCCGATTCCGGATCCGATCTCCAGGATTTCTCCTTTACAATGTGGAGAAATTGTTTTATACATATAATGATTGAACCTTGGAGCAAATGAGATCGCATCCAGGTTTTCTATTCCAACTTCATCAATTTCCGGGAATTTAAATTGGTCTGTCATCTTGAGAAAATATTGTATTTCATTATACAGTATAATGCCCTGAATCCATCCTTCCAGTTTATTTTCTTGCCTTCTTCATAGGTTCTTCCATAATATGATATTCCTACTTCATAAATCCTGATATCAGGAATCCTGGATATCTTGGCAGTCACTTCAGGTTCAAATCCAAATCTTTTTTCCTTTAGTTTGAGTCCCTTGATTAAAGGTGCTTTGAATAATTTGTAACAGGTTTCCATATCAGTCAGATTCAGATTGGAGAACATATTAGAAATCATAGTTAAAAACTTATTGCCAAGTGTATGCCAGAAGAAGAGGATACGATGTGCATTACCTCCAAGAAACCTGCTGCCGTAAACGATATCGGCAAAACCTTCTATCACAGGTTTCAGGAGTAAATTATATTCCCTGGGATCGTATTCAAGGTCTGCATCCTGGATAATAATATATTCTCCGGTTGCTTCTTTGATACCTCTGTGTAAAGCAGCTCCTTTTCCTAAGTTTTTCTCCTGTCTGAAGTAGAATATATTATTGTTATTTGATGCAAGGTCTTGAGCTATTTCTGAAGTTTTGTCTGTGGAGAAATCGTCAACGATGATGATTTCTTTAGAGAATTCTCCAATGAGTTGGACATCTTGCACCATTCCAACGATGGTTTCAAGAGTATTCTCTTCGTTATATGCAGGTATGATTATCGAAAGTTTCAAAATTCTAACTGTTTATTATTTGAGATACAACATTAGGATCACCCTGGTGTCCCATTCTTTGTGAAGTGGCAAGATCCTGTTTTGCTGCAGGGAAATTATTTAGCATAAAATATGATTTTGCCCGTTCGAAAAAATACATTCCTTTTTGTTCCATGGACAGGGCACGATTAATTGCATCAAGCCCTTCCTGGGCTCTACCCAATGCATTGGCCAGTCTGCACTTTTCATACCACATATCAGGGAATGCTGGTTTTAACTGAATGTATTTATCAATATCCTTAAGCGCTAATTCATATTGTCCTGTACTTGAAAATATGACGGAACGATTCAGGTATATATTGGCAAAATTAGGGTCAATCGTCTCAGCGTGGTTCAGGTTTTCAAGGGATTTATTAAGGTTATTCAGTTTCGCATAAGTGGCCCCCCTGTTGACGATATATTCTACGTCATTAGGTTTCAACTCAATAGCTTTGTTATAATTGAATAGCGCTTTCCTCAATGAATCCGGATGATTATAATTGAAGTAAAGCCTTGCCCTGGAATTATAAGGTTCCGGCTTATTTGCATTGAGTCTGATTACACTGCTATAATCCCTTAAAGCCTGATTTATGTTTCCATTATCCCTGTAATAATTAGCTCGGTTTCCAAAGGGAAGAGTTGTTTTATCATAATATTTTAAAACATGCGTCCATAACGTGCCGCCATTCTTCCAGATCTTGGATTGATTGAAGGTCATGAAACTGTAAGCTAGAATAACCAGACCAGAGACGGCCAGGACCGGTGTTTTATAATTTGCTTTTTTCTTGATGAATTGCTCGATATAATATGAAAAGATAAAAAACAGGCCGAAATAGGGGATATATGTAAAACGATCTGCCAGGAATCCCTGTCCGGCACCAAGGATCTGAAGCAATAATACAACGTTGGCAAAGAAAAATGCAAGTCCGAAAAATATCACCTTCCATTTTTTAAAGTAGGAAAACCAGAGTAACAAACCTGTAACAGCAAAACTTATGATTGAAACATAGAATTTCCAATCTATTGAACTTGGATATGGATAAAGAGGAGAAAGTTCATAAGGGAACAAAGATTTCACGTAATAAACAAATAAGGAATAGGAACCAATAAATAATCTTGATCCGCCCTGATAAGCCTGTTGGTCAATTGATCCCTGGTCCTTCAGGAAATATATACCAAGAAGTCCAACAATAAGTGATCCCAGGAAATAAGGTGTTTTTCGAATAATGCTCTTTAGGGTAATTGTACTGCTTTTACTCAGGTAGTAATCTATCAGGATAATAGAGATAGGAAAAATAACTGCCTGTATCTTGCTCAATAATGAAAGTGCAAAACTGATAGCAATGATCAGGTAATATTTTTTCTTGAATCCCCCTTGTTTTCCTTTGATATAATAATACATGGCCAAAAGATAAAAGACACCAAACAATACGTCTTTTCTTTCGGTCACCCACGCGACCGATTCAACCCGCATGGGATGCAGACCAAATAATAAGGCAAGCATTGTCGATCCGACATATCCAAGTTTCAGCCTGTAACCAATGCAAAAAACAAGAAGAGTACATAACAGATGAAGAATTAAATTATCCAGGTGCCAGTAAAAGGGATTGTCAATACCGAAGAATCTTTGCTCAAGCGCAAAGGTGAAGATTGTCAGAGGATTATAACCGCCAATAACATCAGTTGTAAATATTTCTTTGACATTTGACCAGAAGTTCTGATCATTCAAAGTGGTTATCAGTTCATTCTCATAGATATTCCTGTCATCATCCCAATTAACAAATTCATTGTTCAGACTAGGTATAAAAGCTATAAAAGTGAGCAACAAGACAAAGGCCAATAGCATCCACTGGACTTTGTTAAATCCTGATGGACTTTCGACTTTCCTTTGTTTTTCCAGTTTTCTTTGCTTTTGAGGAGAGATCTTTTTTTTCTTCCTCAAATCCTTCTTATTCCGCTTTGAAGCCATATATATTCAAGAAAATTAAATTATTATATATATAAAAAAAATAAATATAAAGAGAATCAGGGGTTTTGATGATAAATAGGGCGGTAAATTTTATAAAACAGACATGGAAAAAAGGACAGAATTCCGGCAAATAAGCATTTTTTACCGGCTGGTAACCTGAGGATTTAACCAAATTCGAACAAAATGATAATCTATAGAATCCGCAATAAAAAAACCCTGCAATTATAAATCACAGGGTTTTATATATTTTGCTTAAGAAGAAATTATGCTCCTTCTTTGCCTTTAGCACAAGATTTTTTGGACTTTCCTGCGCAGCACGCTTTTTTCTTGGCTTTAGTGCCTGATGTAGCAGCAGCTTTAACAGCTTTAGCTTCTTTGTCAGCCATTGCATCCTCAGGGGATACATTTACAAAAGATTTTGACTCATCGTCAAACTGAACTTCAGCCATAGATACTTTACCTGATTTTTCGCAAACTTCTTTTTTGTAGTAGCTTACTGAACCAGAGTAGTCGCATACTTTCCTGATGATATTCTCATCTCCTTCGGCAACGACATCAGCTTCAGAAAGTGCTGATGCAACTTTAGTTTCAGCTTCAGCGTCAGCAGCAGCAGAAGCAGAGGCTTTGGAACAACATGCTTTATCACATTTTTTTCCGTCTTTGGCACAAGCAATTTTCTCAGCTTTTGTGCAAGATTTAGCACTGGTAGATTGTGCTGATATGAAACCAGCAGTAAATACAAAGGCAAATAGAACTAGTAATTTCTTCATTTCTTTATCATTTTTTCCAAAAATAAAGAATAATCTGTTTAGATATAGCACATTAATATATCATTAACAATACATTTATAGTTATCGCTGGTCATATTCATGTTTTTCCTATTTTCGTATTAGATTTTTTTATAATTTGAAATTATCTCATTTTCAATGAAACCATTCATTTATATATTATTGATTTCTGCCTTTTTTGTTCATTGCAAGACCCATTTACATATACCTGCGGAATATAAAGGTGACCAGGTGATATTTGGTAAAGGCGGGGGGTTTACCGGTCGTGTTAATGCTTATAGTCTTCTTGATAATGGAAATCTTTTCAGTAACCCCGGAGATTCATTGGGAGTAAAATATATTGGAAGAATAAAACAATCTAAAGCTGATCAGATTTTTAAAACATACACTGACCTGGGCCTGGACAAGCAAAAAATGAATAGTCCGGGAAATATGTATTCGTTTATTGAAATGCATATCAATTCTGAAAAGAACAAAGTACAATGGGGATCAAATCGTGAAAATCCGACTCCTGAGATGAAACAGTTTTTTACAAATCTCATGCACATTGTCAAAACAATGGAGAAAAGTAATATTTAAATACCTTCTATTATCTGTTGAAGAAAATATCATACATGAAAAATTTATTTACAATCTTGCTGATTATTGTATTTGGTACTGTCAATGCACAAACTACATTTAAAACTGTACCTGGAACAGGGAACATTAGTGAACGACAGAGCAACAAAACGATTAAGACTGAAATTTTCCATTCAAATAACTGGAAAAATGTTTCCAGTGCAGCTGTGAAAATTAACCCGCTAACATTTGAATTTGAGAAAAGTAATGGGTTTAACGTACAGAATCGTTCAGAAACAGGTGAAGTTACATGGATGAAAGGTTTTGTCTACCAGGACAAATCACAAAACCTCGATTTCAATGCACAATCATGGCTTGATGCTGCTGCAAAAGTCATGAATATTAATCAAAAATCAGATCGTTTCGAGATTAATGCTATTCATAATGATGACAAGTCACAATCACATATCCGTATGGATCAATTACACCATGGCATTAAGGTGTACGGATCAGAAATAATTTTGCATGCACAGAATGGAAAAATTTTCAGTCAGAATGGGAATTATGTTTCCAGTGCATACTTGCCTGGGAATACAAAGGTTGCTATATCAGATTTTGTAGCAGAAGAAGTTGTAAAGAAAAACCTTGACAACTATCATGAAGACTGGAACAAATTAAAAAAACTGGGTTTTGAAATTGGTATCGATAGGTGGAACACTGAACTTGTTTATTATAAACATCAAGATGAATTCCTTTTAGTTTATCATATTTCGGTTTATCCAAACCTTGGTGAACATTTCGAATATTTTATTGATGCTTCCAATGGTCAGATTATTCACCACTTTTCAACAATCTGCCGTGCTCATAACCATGATTTTAGTAATGATCATAAAAAAGAAATGATTCCACCACCGGACGGTCCAAAAGTTGCGAATGCCACAGATTTGTTTGGAATCAACCGCACAATAGATACATACGAGGTAGACAATATCTATTTTATGATCGATGGCTCAAGAGAAATGTTTTCCTCATCTCAATCTATTATGCCAAATGATCCTGTTGGCGCCATATGGACAGTGGACCTGAACAATACATCACCTATTAACAGTAATGCAGAATATACGCATGTTGCATCGGAAGATAACCAATGGGCAGCATCCCCTGAAGGAGTGTCGGCGCATTATAACGGAGGAAAAGCTTATGAATATTTCAAGCAGACTTTTGGAAGGGAATCGATTAGTGGAACAGGTCAGAATATCATTTCATTCGTAAATGTTGCAGATGAAGACGGATCTTCCCTTGGTAATGCATTCTGGAACGGATTGGGCATATATTATGGGAACGGAAGTAATGAATTTTTTCCATTAGGTCGGGGATTGGATGTTGCCGGTCATGAAATGTCTCATGGTGTGGTACAGACTACAGCCAATCTTGAGTACTATGGCGAGCCAGGAGCCATGAACGAATCATTTGCTGATATTTTTGGTGCCATGATTGACAGGGATGACTGGTTAATAGGAGAAGATGTTGTACGTCCTGGTGTTTTTGCCTCCGGCGCTTTAAGAAGTATGTCAGATCCCCATAACGGAGCACAAACGGGTGATTTCGGAAGAGGGTGGCAACCAAAGCATACAAATGAAAAATTTAACGGACCGGAAGACAATAACGGTGTCCACATTAACAGTGGAATTCCCAACCACGCTTTTTATCTTTTTGCAAATACAATTGGTAAGGATAGGGCGGAGCAAATCTTTTACAGAGCTTTAACAAGCTATCTGACCAGGTCTTCGGGATTCAAGGAATTGAGATTTGCCGTTGTTCAATCTGCCAATGATCTTTACGGACAGGCGGAAGTGGATGCTGC
The DNA here is from genome assembly GCA_013042795.1 of Saprospiraceae bacterium. The sequence goes on from JABDPK010000108.1 coordinate 7,868, forward strand.
CAGGGCAGCATTTGACCAGGTTGGAATTACGGATGAAAGCCAGGGTGATTTTGAAGAAGAAGTTGATATCAACCCGGGTGCTGACCTCTTAATGGTTTCAGATCAGGACAGGAATAATATTCTAATATTCGACCTTGCTACCCAGGATGCTGTGTTTAGCCCGTTGACAGATATTCCTCAATTGTCCAAACCAAGTATTACAGATGATGGATCAAGAGTTGTTTTTGTTGG
>JABDPK010000117.1 GCA_013042795.1 Saprospiraceae bacterium
TGACGGAATGGTTTTGCTGATTGGATCATGACGTTTCTTCTTCCATCCTGATACCATATCAAAGCCTTCCTTTTTGATCATATCATACAGCTCAGGTAATTCATCCGGGCTGTCCTGAAGATCAGCGTCAAGTGTAATGACTACATCACCCCTGACGGCATTAAAACCGGTGTTGAGGGCAGCGGATTTACCGTAATTGCGTCTGAATCTAATGGCTTTGAGTTCAGGAGTAGTCGTCTGGATATTTTTGATTTTATCCCATGAAGAATCTGTACTTCCATCATCTACGATTATAATCTCGAATGCCAGACCTTTGGCATTCAGGACCCTGCAAATCCAATCCGTTAATTCTCCAACGGATTCTTCTTCATTATATAAAGGAATGACAACACTTAAATCCATTATTTGATCTGGCTCAGTTTAATATTTAAGATCTATACTTCTGAATCTGCTTCGTAAGGTCGTTCGTTTTTCATGATCGCACCTGCTATAAGCCCAACAAATAATCCAAGGAAAAATTTCATAATAACTGTTGTAAAGAAAAAGAAGGTAGGAGAAATGAAGAAATTCATCATGCTGTCCATCATATCTTCCGAGTCTTCATTGATCTGTCCACGTTCTTCTGCCTGGGCAATAGCAGTTTCCTTGATATTTTCGAGCATATCCGGTTCAATAAACTGAAAGAATACAAGATTATAAATGGCAACGATCAGTCCGCCAACTATTCCAATCAGCATGCCTTGTTTGACACCATCTCCAACTGTAAGAAAGTTGTCATTACCTTTTTTGTAGGCAGATATTCCTAGTATGAGTGCACCAATCGAAATGACGTAACTCAAGAGGCTACCTAAAAACCCGGCTTTACCGGATTCTACATCTATCATTCCTATCAAATACAAGATGAGTGTTGCAACAACCAGAATAATACCCATCATTCCTCCAAATTTGATGGCATTTCCAAGTCTCGTGTTTTCTTCCATTTTCGCTCGTTTTTTGTTTTACATGTTCTCTTGCGAATATAGTGCTATTCGTACGCATTCGTAATATATAATTAGAATATGTATATTAATTTTTCATATATAGATTATAAATTTTTCAAAAATCATTTTAGCGATTAATTATAGCATGAAAGGAAATTATCTGTTTTTGAGCCTTGCCATTTTGGCATTGTTAGTTGTAGCATGTACCGGTCACTCGAACAAGATGGAGGAATCTTCAAGGATAGAGGGAAAAGAAATTAATGAAGATGTAACAGCTGCACTTTATGCTCATTATCATCAAAATCCTGTTACACAAGCGCAAAAAGATGAAAATTTATTGATCAGTTATGCGATTGACAATAATCTAGATGTATTGCGGAGACCAAGCGGGTTATATTATATCATAGAGCGGGATGGAACAGGTCCAAACTTCAATAGAGGACAGAAGTGTAAAGCACACTATTCAGGTTATTTTATAGATGGACGGGTGTTTGATTCAAGTATTGAGAGGGGTAGTCCACTTGTCTTTACAGTGGGTGCCATGAACAGTGGATGGAATGAAGGTCTGACCTTTATGAATTCAGGAACCAGGGCAAAATTGCTTATTCCTTCTCATTTGGGGTATGGAGAACGCGGATTTCCAGGTTATGTGCCTCCGAACACACCAATTATATTCGATATTGAAATATTGCCTTTATGAAAAATGGGCAATGATCTTGTCGGCCAGTTCCAGCCCGATCCTTTCCTGTGCTTCGCCAGTAGATGCGCCGATGTGCGGTGTACATAAAATATTCGGATGCTTCAATAAATCAGCCCTTGGCATAGGTTCATTTTCAAAGACATCGACTCCGCAAGCTGTTACCTTGTCCTGGTTGAGTGCCTGCATAAGGGCATCTTCGTCGACAACACCACCCCTTGAGGCATTGATAAGGATGACACCATCTTTCATTTTATCAAATTCTTCGGTTGACAAAACTGGTGACCCCAAAAAAGGAACATGTAAGGAAATGACATCTGCTTTTCCCAGCATTTCATCCATTCCTACCATAGGAATGTCCTGTTGTATTTGTTGACTGCCGATGTCGAGAGTTACAGATTTAGTCTCTATAAAGGGATCTACTCCAAGGACATCCATACCCATGACCAGCCCGATTTTTGCAGTTTCTTCTCCGATTCTTCCAAGCCCGACAACACCAAGTGTTTTTCCCTTTAATTCAAAGCCTTTTGAATAGGATTTCTTCAATGCTTTGAATTCATCCTGCCCATTTTGTGGCATATGCCTGTTGGATTTGTATACAAATCGTGCGATACCTAAAAGATGGGCAAAAACAAGTTCGGCAAC
>JABDPK010000049.1 GCA_013042795.1 Saprospiraceae bacterium
CTATCAGGTCCTGTACAATCAATATTTTGATCATATCCTATACTCAAAATTGGCAGGAAGTCATCCTCTTTGATCTCCTGTTCAGTTTCAAAGACACATCCATTGGTGTAATTGACAACAAGCATTACCGAAAGATCAACAGCATCGCTCGTAATTTGAAAAGAAGACCCGGTTTGAGTTGAAATCGTTCCACCATCATCTATTGTCCACAGAATCGATTCGATTGTATAACTAGAATCTGAATTAACAAAAGCAATGTCAAGCAAGTAGCCATCCTCAACGCATTGCAGGAGAGTTGTCAGGATATCTCCACCTGGAAATACTTCTGTAAGATCTATTGATTCAGATATATTGCTTGTACAGCCAGCTGAAGAGACAACCGTCAAAGCAACCGTTATTTCGTCTGCATTCTGGATATTCAGTATATAATTATCACCATGGAGTATTTCTGTAATTCCGTTATAATTGACTTCCCAGGTCACATCTACAGCATGACTGATTCCTGTTGTATCATATGATAAATCCTGCAAACGAATAAATCTGCCATTTTCACAACTTTCAAAAGCCACATCAAAATCAGGAATCATTGGTATGTCACTGACTGTAATAACTTTTTCTTCAATGGCCATACAACTATCAGACAATCGTGTAGCCTCCAATCTGACAGTATAGACTCCGGGAATCTCATAATCAAAACTAGGATTCGCTTCTGTTGAAGTAAATCCTTGATCTGCATTCGGGTAATCAAAATACCACAGGTATTCATCCACATTCAAACCAGTGGAGTTAAAATCGACTATTGTCTTACAATCAAGATCAGCATCGAATCCAGCAAGCATATTGCCCTGTTCAAATACAAACTGATCATTGGCTTCAAATGTGCAATTGTTATCATATAAAATCACAAGGGAAATATCAACTGTATCCCCTAGTGCTACTTCCAGTGTAATCGTTTCGTCTGATGAATAAGGAGATCCATTTATATTCCAGGTATATGAAACCGGGTTGGCATCCATATTTCCTCCTGTCAGTTCAGCAAAAAAGTTTATACTGGTAGTATCCCCTTCTATGCAATCAGCATTCAGGTCATTCGAAATAATTAATACCGGTAGAAAACTTGTTGCATCAATATCTCTCTCAACTATTTTTTCGCATCCGTTTGAATAATTTACGGTCATCCGGATAAAAAGATTTTCAGCATTTGATGTGAAGTTAAATGATTCACCATCGTAAGACATATCAACGCCTCCGTCTGTTACCAGCCATTTGATGCTATCTATTTCAAATGTATCTGTGTCGGTTAGAAATTCAACTTCCAGGGCATATCCATCAGCAACGCATTCAAGCAGTTTCACGGTAAAATCTGCATGAGGAAATAACCCACCGAGATCAATATCTTTCTGAACAAAACTTTCACAACCTGCAGATGAAAGCAGGTTCAATGTAATATTTGCCGATTCTGCATTGCCAACATCTGCTAATACCGGATTGCCTGTATATGTCGTGGATACACCATCGATCTCTACGATCCATTCCCATTCTACAGCATGACTCACCTGGGTTGTATCATAAGATTGGTCTGTAAGCGAAAGCATATTCCCACCTTCACATGAGCCGAATTCGCTTGTAAAATCAGCAACCATTGGAATATCACTGATAGTTACTGTCTTATCAATGTAGGTCGTACAACCATCAGCATTCCTTTTTCCTTCCAGCCTGATGGTATAAATACCATTTTCACGGTAAGTAAACGCCGGGTTTTCGTCATTGGAAATAAACTGTGGATTTGTATTTGGATAATCAAAATACCAGGTATATTCATCGGCACCCTCAGTCAGATTAGTGCAAGAAATACTAAGATCACAATCCAGTCCTTCTACTTCAAAGTCCACAGCTATCGGTTCTGTGCAAGCACGCACATTATACTCAAAATCTCTCCTTACGGTTGATAACAATATACCATCCCTGTATTCTTCCACGCATATACCAATGAGATATGTTCCTATCGCATTTGGTTTTGCTGTAATAATACCCGTTTGAGCATCGATTTCAAGCGCATCACCACCCATCAGATTATTGAGATTGAATGGACTTAGCCATTCTATAGTTGAATAAGGCGGATTTCCGGGAGGTGTTGGTTTAGGATGATCGATTGTGGCGCCGGCCATTGGTGTACATAGTTTATATACCAACTGGTCGCCATCCTGGTCAATGGCAGCATGATCGAAAACGAGTTCTTCATTCACGCAGATATAAACATCTGGCCACTCTTGGAAAACGGGTTGTGAATTACATTCTTCGAGCGCTTTGGCTTCCACCCGGGAATAATAAGTAGCACCGGTTTCCAATGGCTCTGTAATATTGTTCAGAATGGAGTTTCTACAACATCGTTGATATGCCAGAATATATCCGATTTTATTCCATGGTAAAGTAATGGTATCCCTGTAAACAGCTTCATGAACACATACAGGTCCTCCAAGTGCACCACAATCAAAGACGATCTCATTTGATACGGTATCTTCTCCCATGAATGGCAACTCCATTTCTCCAAGATTTCCCAAATGCAATTGTAAAGCACCGAATATATCAAAGACACCAACAACTGCAGGATCGTCAAAGGGTGCGTCTTCAGCACCGTTTTCACAGTCCCGACGTACAATTAATGTCACTTCATATTCATTGTTCCCAAGGCATTTATAGGTCAGCTCACCACCAACAATATGCGTCCCATTCACTATCGTGAAGTTGAACAACATCATCAATGCTGTCAAAATGGGATAAACAAATATTTTAGTCGTTTTTGACATAAGGTCAATTATTTAAAATACGCACTTTTACAATTTCAGCTTTTCTTTGTTTTGATGCTTCTACACTGTATATCGATTGCCTTCTGTCTGATAATGAATCTGAGACATCAGGCGGTGCAATTTCTTCTCCTAGTGAAATTTCGGTAACTACCAGTCGACCTGCTTCAATATAGGCATTCAGAATTCCTTCTTCATATCCTTTAATTTCATTTTTGAGGGTCCATAATCTTCGTTGTCCCAGGGCAAGGTTATATCTATTTTCCGCTCTCGGACTCGCATATCCATTCAAGGTCAATTCAATGACATCTCCTGCAGCAAGTCTTTCCTTCAATACCGCCAGGAAGTCCTGAAGCTTATTGAATCCTCCTTCAACATCATTCCTGAAAAATTGAGAAATATTTATTTCAGCTTCGGTTTTATCAGAATCTGTCAATTTTGACAAAAAGTTGTTCTTGAATTCTTCTTCGGAATCCAGGTAAGGAAAGTAAGTTTCCGAATATGTCTTTTCAGTATACATTCTCCTGGATCTTAGATCAGGTCTGTCATTGTCAAAGAAGACGGCTATCGGCAAGTGATCATTCATGTAACCTTCCGAACTCATAAGATAGAGGTCCTTCCTTATTTTGCCCTCATTAATGTCAAGAGCCTCGAATTCTGTTATGACTGTTGTATAGGCACGTTTATCTGCAGTCAGCCTGTATTTTCGACCTGCTACTATATCAAAATAGAATTCGTTGGATTCCGTATTGATCTGAGTTACCGGGCTTGTCCCCAGATCACCTATTTCTTCCAGAATGACTGTTACGCCGTTCAGAGGCGCCTTCGTGATATCATCAAAAGTGAAGACTTCAAGACGTATATCCAGTGGTGTGAGGTATATTTTTTTGATAATCTCTTCCAGGTCTGAAGTTATATGCCTTGTACTAAGGCTTGTAGTATCTGTTTCAAAACCTTCTCTTTCACTCACTATAAGATACTCACGACCTTTAATTATTATGAACTTGTGTTCGTGACCATTCGGATTGGTAAATTCTGCTTCTATTTCCCCTGTAATCGCATCCAGGATCTTGACGGTCACACCTGGCAATGGATCGAGGGATTCAGCATTGAATGTCAAAGCGTTGAGGTCCAATTCAATTTCTTCTATATCGACCTGGTAAATATCGTAACAACATGCTTCATAACTAGCTTCAAGGTATAATGATCCGGTCCTGTTCGATGAAAGATAAGCTTTATCACTTTCCGGATTAATGGAGTAATACAGGTCATTGAAACTGCTATTGACAGGCGGTCTCAGATTTTGTGGGGTCCCAAATCCATCAGGGGTATTGAATGAACTGTAGACATCAAGGCCTCCCATTCCAAGGTACCCATCGGAACTAAAAAACAAAGTACCTGTCTCATTGTGGTAAAATGGTGTCAGTTCATCTTCAGTAGTATTGATATTTTCAAGATTGACCGGATCAGAAAAACCTGAACCATTGATCCCAGCCATCCAGATATCCATTCCTCCTTTACCATCTGGACGATCAGATGAAAAGAATATAAATTCTTCTCCTGTCTGTGGATTGTGGGAAATTGAAGGCTGTGTCGAAGTGGTTCCTTCCATATTAATGACAGAAGGTAATTTTACTGCTTCTCCAAAATTATTCCCTGCGACCTCCGAATAATATATATCGCATTGAATTTCGAAATCGTTTACATAGTCACATAGAGTAAAATACAACCGTGTGCCATCATGATTATAGGCAGTATGCGCCGTATGCTGGTTGTAATCATTCAGTTCATCTTTTTCGATATTGCCATTTTCATTTTGAGCAAGAATCTTACTGAATAATTTATTGATCCTGTTTCCTTTTGTTTCTTTTTCAAATCTTAATGATGAATACCATAACTCATCATTTTTCTCCAATGCGCCAAATTCAGAATAAGGTGTATTCACTCCATTATCCAAATGAGTAACGGTTACTCCCGGTTCTGGGAATTCAATTTGTTCTTTAGCCCATTCTATGGCTTCCAGTTCTTTTTCAGCACGTAGGGTCATCCTGTTATCATCTCCTCCGTATTCGGATAAGTAGAGTTGATAATATTGTTTTGCCTCATCATATTTGCCAAGATTCTGTTTGGCAGCGGCCAGGTAATATGATGCCAATGGGAAAGAATTATCATTATCATTATCCAGTACATATTGAAATTCTTTCTCAGCGACTGAATAAGCATAGAATTCGCGTGAAGCCTCGGCGAAATTATAGCGTATGTCAAGCCTGGCTGTATCAAATTCCATGGCTGTACTATAATAAAACATCGCGTTGTAGTAATCACCTTTCATCAGGGCTTCCTCACCGGCATTTAAAAATGCCTTCAGGGACTGGGCCTGGGCGCCTGATACAATCAGGATGAATAAAACGATATTTATAATTCTTCTCTTCATTTTATAAGCATGCCTAAAAAATCGGGCATATCTTGAACTGACCTTTTGGTTTCACATGTTTTATAATATATCTGAAATGAATTTCAGGGCTGGCAGGAGACACATCATTGCCAAAATCTGAAAAATCAATATCGTAGCTAAACGCAAGGAATATATTGTTGAACTCAAATCCGACTTTCGGGAAAAATGAACCCGTTGTTCTATAACCGGCTCCAACCCTGAATTGTGTTTCTTTTCCTCGTTTCTGGCTTAAGTAGAAATTGAGATAGCCTCCAAACAAAGTTTCAAGATAAGACCGTTGTCTTTGGTGGATAATATCCAGTTGCAAGTCCAATGCAGAAGTTAATTCAAGGCTTAAAATTCCATAAAGTGAAAGACGTAAGGGTAGTTTTTCTGTATCATTATTATAGAATTTAGCTTTTGCCTGGTTCAGGTGATAAGCACCAGCACCGATATCAATTTTTGTGCGGGAAGAACTTTGCCACCTGTAATTCAGACCCAATGCCGTTTCGAGAAAGGTGAAGCTTTCATAATCAAAACTTTCACCACTGGTGATATCTGGATTAAATACATTATTTACCGGATCCCATTGCTTGTCCCAGTATAAGCCATCCGGGTCAAAACCCCGATTCGCAATTCCAAGCATTACTCCGATTGTAAGCGCATTCCTGTCATTTAATAAACGGGTATAACTTCCCGATAGATTCAGGTTTGCAAGATTGAGATTCGAATCCCCCTGCTTGTCATAATTAAAAATCAGACCGGCACCAAAAAATCCATTAGGATTTTTGGAAGGATATATTTTCCTGTCGTATGAAGCGCTGAATGTAAACCATGGAACTGGTACCGCCCGCCATTGGCC
>JABDPK010000128.1 GCA_013042795.1 Saprospiraceae bacterium
ACCTATATAAATTATGAACTTCGTCAACCGAGGTTTTCAACCTCGGTTAAATATCAGATCTCAAAACCTAATTAGCCTCTGATTCATCATCCTTGGAAGGTTTCCTGGGCAGCCGCTCATCCATTTGAGAAGTATTCCATACAAACGATGCAATAATCGTAGCCGCCTGGCTCAAGTCTTCTTCAGACAAATGATCCCAGTTGTCCATATTGGAATGATGTGTTCTCGAAAAATAAGCCATTGGATCCTGGATAAACTGGAAACCGGGTATACCTACAGCATCAAAAGGAAGGTGATCTGTTCCACCCGTATTTCGAAGAGTAATTGTCTTGGCTTCCATTTCTTCAAATGGTTCAAACCATTCTCTGAATATTGGGGCCACGGCTTCATTACCCTGAAGATATATTCCGCGGACCCTACCTGTACCGTTATCCAGGTTATAATAGGCTGATACATTTTCCTGGGCAGGCAGTATTTCCTGGGGTGTCCATCCTGATTCTCCAAAATCTGCGTATTTATCTCCAACATATTTCCTTGAACCATACAAACCCTGCTCCTCACCTGTCCATAAAGCCAACCGCAAAGTTCTCCTGGGCTGAATGCCCGATTCTTCAATAGTCTTCAATAGAATTCTTGCCACTTCCATCATCACAGAAGAACCAGCTCCATTATCCGTTGCTCCTGTTCCGGTATGCCAGGAATCAAGATGCGCTCCAAATATGACAACCTGATCTTTAAGGTCCGTTCCTGGAATCTCGGCGATGACATTGTGTTCCATACCGTCAGGATTTGTGTACTGTGATTGAAGATCAATACTTATTTTGACATTCACTCCTTTCTGCATCATTCGGAAAATACGATTATAATGTTCGACAGATAGAGTAGCCTGGGGAATAACAACCTTGTCATCATCTCTTGCTCTACCCTCTCCTGTTCTTGCGCCTGAAACGAAGACTGTACCAAGGTCTCCCTTGTAACTTCTGTCGAGTACAGCTAATGGTTTTTCAGATTCAAGCATTTCCCAGATAGCCCTGTTAAGGTTAAAACCTCCTGCCCTGTTTCTTCGTCTTGGACGTGGTGTCGGCACTCCTGCTGTAGCCATGTCAAACAAACTTTCGACATCATGTCGTCGTCCCATGGCATCAAATGGAGGTTCTACATTTCTGATCGTATCTATCAATACAAACTTCCCGTTTAACTTCCCTTTATATTTTGCTATATCCTCTTCTTCCCTGATTTGGAGGTAAACTACTTCTGCAGTGCCTTTTACTGAAGGTGACCATGCTTTAGGATATGCAATAATCGGCCAGTAAGATGGTTCTGCTGCATGCATTTCGAAATGGTCCATCTGCCATCCTCTTCCGAAAGGTCCCCATTCATGCAAGTGTACATTAGACATTCCCCATTCTTTCAATTCACTTTGTACCCATTCTGTCGCTTTATCCAGCATAGGCGATCCGGTAAGCCTTGGACCATAAACATCCGTAAGCCAACTGGCAATTTCCATGACTTCAGTTTCTTCTAGACCATGTTTTTTGATAATATCAATAACTTCTGGTCCCTCTTCCTGGGCATGAATGAAAAATGAAAGGATTAATAAAGGCAATAAAAGGACTATCTTTTTCATGTTATATTTTACTTATTGTTGAATTGTGATCTAAAATATTACTTTGTTTCTAAATCTGGTCTTTAAACGAAATTCTTTTTATCAATATATAAATGGTACCAATTTGTATGTTTTCTTACTGTAAGCCACAAAATCTGGATCATTGCCATAGCGCTCCGGCCATTTCTTTTGCAGGATTGAGATACCACTGAATCGAATAATAATCAAGGAAATCCATAAGGGTCCAATGATACTATAATACCAGCTTGAGAAAGGTAAACTGATGATAAAGATACTCCACCAAAACAGAAGTTCACCCGTATAATTTGGATGCTGGAGGTAAGACCAAACACCACTATTCATAAACTTGCCTGGATTCAAACTCTTAAATTTAAATTTCTGCTGGTCTGCAACAGATTCCAGAAGTAACCCGGATATTGCGATCATAACTCCAATTACGACGATCATATTTGAATCCTTGGAAGGGGCCTGGTTAATCAGAATGGCCGGAATCATAACGACAAAGCATGTTAATCCCTGCATCAGCCAGAATAGGAAAAAAGATATAAACCGCTCCCTAATCTGGTCAAATCTCTTGTCTCTGCCAATTGCATGTATGCGATAAAACAAATATGAACCAAGCCTGATCGCCCAAATAATGACAAGTAAAAGGATAATAATATCAACCAAAGATCTTTCAGATTGGATAAAAGAATATATAGATATAGCTGCGAATGTAAGACTGTAGCTTAGATCAGTAATTTTATCCGTCTGGAAAAAATAGGCCAGTAAAAAAAGTATCAGATTGAATCCAATTGAAAAAACAAGGTAACCAGTTAATACATCCATATTGAAATAACTATAATAAGACAGTTTTGTTTACTGAACTTCATTTGACTAAACACCTGATACACATTTGGTTATAATCCAGACCTCTCTTAAATGGTTTAAAATCAGATTCATTTTAAGGATATGTATTTATATTCTGAGAAGGAAAAGTATTTTTATAAATCAATAATATTCAAAATCTCAATGTTAAAACCAGTTAATTCTGATTCAATACTTTTCCTGAATAATTGTAAAATTCACGGGTAATTTAAATCAATGAACCAAAATTCATCAAAACCAGTCACTAGTAGCCCACCTCTGAAAGGTGTAATGTTCAATGCCTATCCCGACAGTATAGGGAACAAATTAAGTGACCTTATTGAGACATTAAACTTCACGGAATTTGAAAATGCGTTTTCACTTTTTTACATACTTCCATCTTTTTTTAACAACGACCTGGATCGCGGATTCTCAATTATTGATTATAACATTAACAAAGAACTTGTATCTGAAAAAGATATCAAAGATCTGAAAGACATGGGTATTATATTGAAGTTCGATATAGTATTGAACCATCTCTCCGTCGCTTCCCCTCAATTCAAGGACCTTGTACTTAATGGAGCAGAATCAGAATATGAAAATTTCTTTATCAACTGGAATAAATTCTGGAATGGACATGGTGCTATGAATGAAGAAGGTATCATCATCCCGGACAAGCAATACCTGGACATCCTTTTTATGCGTAAACCAGGCTTGCCAATACTCAAGATTTTATTTCCCGGGGGAGAAGAAATTCCTTACTGGAATACTTTCTATCAGAAACTGAGTTATGAAAAATTAATGGAAGAAGAACTAGTTGTGATATCAGACATTCATTCGGATTCATATATAACTATTTGTCAAATCGTGAATCAATGTCTTGAAAACAATGGTGACCTGGACCAGTTAAACTTCGAAAAACATGAAGATCATAGAGATAAAATACTTCAATTGGTTAAAAGCCGGCCTGTATACCTTGGACAGATGGACCTAAATGCAAGGTCACCAAAGGTTTGGCAGTTCTATGAAGAAACGCTCTCAAAGCTTGCAAATTATGGTTGTAGTATCCTGAGACTTGATGCTTTTGCCTACCTGCATAAAGAGGTGGGTTTAAGTAATTTTTTCAATAAACCGGGAACATGGGAATACTTGTCCCGTATTGAGGAAATGGCTAAGGAAAAAGGACTCACGATTCTCCCTGAGATCCATGCAGAATATGGATCACATATTCACGAGGATGTTGCCAGAGCAGGTTATATGATTTACGACTTCTTCCTTCCGGGACTGATGATTCATACCATAGAAAAGAAAAGCAGCAAAGCTCTCATTAAATGGATCAATGACATCATCAACAAAGATCTTAGGACAATCAATATGCTTGGATGTCACGATGGCATACCAGTCCTGGACCTGAAAGGTAAAAGACGCAATAATGTTTATTTACCGGGACTTTTACGTGATGAAGAAATTGAAGATATTATGGACTTGATTCTTCGGCGAGGCGGCCGTGTCAAAAATATATATGATGCTGATGGAAACAAGATTTCCTACTACCAGGTCAATGCCACTTATTTCAGTGCTGTGGGTAATAACGAAGAAAAACTATTATTGGCCAGAGCAATACAGATGTTTATGCCTGGCATCCCACAAGTCTGGTACCTCGACCTTTTTGCCGGCAGTAATGATTATCAAGCTGTTGATAAAGCCGGACAAGGAGGCCATAAGGAAATCAAC
>JABDPK010000129.1 GCA_013042795.1 Saprospiraceae bacterium
ATAAAGGGTATTATCGTGTCAGCGGTGTTTATGGGAGTTAGTTATTTTTGGAAGATTTCTGAAGATATTAACCAAAGCATTAATCAGCTAATAAAACGTATCATATAATGGAATTTAAAGCACTTATTGTAAATATTGAGGATAACATTGCAACTGTCACAGTTAACCGGCCAAAAGCGCTAAATGCGATCAATAAGGACGTGATGGAGGAGTTGGGTTACCTGTTTATGGATGGAGGTTTACCTGCAGATGATCTTTTTGGTGTAGTTATCACAGGTGCAGGAGAAAAAGCCTTTGCAGCAGGCGCAGATATTACAGAGTTTATGTCCCTGAGTCCCGAAGAAGGCTCCGCTTTGTCCAGGAAAGGACACAATGTATTTAATGCAATTGAAAATTTCAGCCTGCCGGTTATTGCAGCTATAAACGGATTTTCTCTGGGTGGAGGTAACGAGCTCGCTATGGCATGTCATATAAGAATTGCATCAAATAATGCACGATTCGGACAGCCTGAGGTTAACCTGGGCTTGATTCCTGGATATGGCGCTACCCAACGATTGGTACAATATCTCGGGAAGGGCAGGGCAATGGAATTGTTATTGACTGCTGATATGATTGATGCTGAAACAGCATTGAATTACGGACTTGTTACGCATGTCACCGAGCCTGAGGCTTTGCTACCTACTGCGTATAAGCTCCTTGGGAAAATATCAAAGAAAGGTCCTCTTGCTATTCGTCAAACGATTCAGACAGTAAATGCCTTTTTTGATAAAAGCACCAACGGGTTTGAAATGGAGATCGACCAGTTTGGAAAATTGCTCAATTCAGAGGAATGTCATGAAGGCGTAGCCGCATTTCTTGAAAAGAGAAAGGCCGCATTCAGGAAATAAATTTCGTAGGTATATGGTCCCTGATTATTTGGATTTTATCAATAATCATAAATTAAATCCATTTATAATAATTCATATTTTATGGAAAATCGGGTTTGATTAATTATTTTGTAAAACATAAAGTACAAGAAATAACCTCAATTGTATTAACACTATAGAACGAAAACAATCAAAGCTGGAATGAAAATTGATTCAATATTAATTCAGACCCAGTGAAATTATTAAATGAAAGGGTACATTAAACTCCGTAAAAGAGCTTTTGAATTGCTTGAGAATCAATTGTCAAGTAAGCTCAGTTATCATGGTATTCATCACACGATGGATGTGTTGAAGACTGTTAACTTCTATATTCGATTGAATAAGCTTCCAAGAAAAGAGGCACAATTACTCAGAATTGCTGCACTTTATCATGACATTGGATTCATTGAAACATATAAAGAGCACGAAAAGATAGGTGTTGGAATTCTAAAAAGACATATGCTGGAGTTTGGATGTGATATGAAAGACTTTAAAATTCTTGAAGGGTTGATTATGTCAACCAAGGTTCCGCAAAACCCAAAGACCAAACTTGAAAGAATCCTTTGTGATGCAGATCTGTTTTACCTCGGGGGAAGGAAATATTACCCGATAAGTGAAACCCTTTTCGAAGAATTGAAGAATTTCAAAATAATTACAAGCGAAGAGCAATGGAATAAAATCCAGGTGTCATTTCTTTCATCACATGACTATCATACCCGTTATGCAAAGAAAAACCTCAGAGAAGGCAAGAACAGAAGAATAGAGGAAATTTCTAAACTGACAGTTTAGCCTCCTTTAGTTTCTCATTGTTCTTGATAATCCGGTCGACCAGGGATATCATCAATCCTTTTACAATATCAAATTCTTCAGCAAGAAGATCTGCGAAATAGTCGCGATTAATTTTAAAAACAGTTAGATTTTCCAGTGCTGTTACATCTGCCGTTCGTTGGACAGGTGCAAGAATTGCCAGTTCACCTACAATCTGATTTTCATGAAGTATTGTAATACTATGCTCACCATCATGGACTTTTGCCTTACCACTTTTTATGATAAACATATTATCTCCAAGATCACCTTTGTTTATAAAGGTTGATCCTTTGTCTATACTTTCTACAACAGTTATTTCAGCGATATCAGCGAGCACATGATCAGGCAAATTTTCAAATATGCTCACGTTTTTAAGAGCCATCACCATGTTGATAATATTCTCCATTCTACTGATTTTGAGTTAGTTTTGAATTAAGTTCAATTTCCTGCCTGAGCACTGTGATATTATTTGATTTTAGAGAAAAACTAAATTGAAGCTTCATTGATCTCTCTGTGGCCATCCTAATCATACTTGCTAGAGTCCAGGAACTATAGTTTTTATTTGAATCATCAACGAAATGACGTATAAGCTTTTCGACATCTTTCCCGTTTTCCTTATCTTCTTTTTGATTTTCAATATCAAGGATCTTTTCAATAATTGGTGTCACTCTTCTGGAATCTCTGGAATTCAGAGTGTTTTCAAGGAGTTCGAGAGCAACGCTTCTGTATTCTTTCCCTGCGATATAAGTATTGTCTATGATGTCGATGATTGCTTTCCTGGAGTATTTAAAGCTTAAACATTCATACAACCTGGGTAATTGTATGTTGTATAATTCAGAGTAAATTATCTTTTTCAATTTGGCTCCAATTGGTCTGTCATGCATTTCTATCAGATGGTTACAATTTTCTTCAATCAAGTCCAGGATGTTTTCGAAAGTTTTATCATCCTCGTTTTTCATGTGAAAAGACCGATAAAATAATGCATTTATCGCTTCACGCCGAACATCAAAAATCGGACTGTTCAGGTACTCCAGGTATATTTTAGTGATGCTTCTGTGATTGTTGTTAGAAATCAGTTTGATCAATCTGATATCTTCGGCAGGTCCTTTCTTACCCATCACTTTTCTAATCTGTACCGCCAGTTCATTTTTAAAATTTGAAAGGCTTTTTTTCAAATGAAGGAACAAATGTCTTTTTTCGATATGGGATAATAATATCGGTATCAGATTCACATTCTTAACTTTTCCCGCAGCTATAACTGCTTCGGTTTGCACGTCGAGATCATCATCAATAATCAGATCTACTAATGGCTGGTAATAACCTTCGTTTTGAATATCTCCGATGATCGTCGCCGCCCTTTTCCTTTGCTCATGAATGGTTGAATTGATCATGTCCATAAGAATATTACCAAATTCGATAGCTCCGGTCAATCCTCCGTACTTAATCCCTGCACCCAAAATTGCATCCTTCGTATTTAAGTTACCATATTTGATTATGGATTTAAACTCATTTATACAATCAACTTTTAATATCCTTCCATATTCATAAATAGCTTTCTTGGATACACTCTGATTATGATGGTCGATAAGTGCTTTTAACTCTTCAGAGAGGTTATCAATTTCAAGTTCAGATATATAATCAATGACATTATTTATTATAAAGGTATTTTCCGAATTCAGTAATTGTGCTGCATGTTTTTCAATTATGCCAACTGGCAGTCTGTTGCCCAGCATTTTCAATGCATATAATCTTTCCAGGGGATCCTGGCTCTTTAATTTATCATTGATCAGAATATGAACTTCTTCCTTTGAGAGTTCGAGTGTACCCCTGTTCAATAATTTTGATTTTAAGGCATTTTGAAGAATTCCAAGGTATGATTTAAATAACCTGGTCCCTGAGAATATCCACATCAATAACCAGAATAGTATGATATAGGATAAAATGGACAGGTTAAACAGGTCAGACTCAATAAGAATGAGTATCAGTATTCCAGCGATACCGATGCCAATCGGTTCCATGATCCCTTTGCAAAGTGTATGCCCTTCAAGTCTTTTTTCTTTTGTCAGAGGCTGAAATAATGTGAGGTAAGCTGGTGTATACAAACTGGTTCTGAATACTTCATCAATAATGATTATCGAAGTGAAAACCCAGATAATGAAGTTTTCCTGGATTTGACCGGTTAATATGCCCACAACACCATAAAGATTTACTGCCAACAATAAAGTGGGAAGCAAAAGCAATACAACTTTAAGACCCATAAACTGGAAAATCCTTCCTGACAGGAAAATCTTAATCAGGAGATTAGCGATTTTGGCGGATGAATATAGAGTAGCGATAAAGACTGCAATATCCTCAAGGTCAACATATCTTTCCTCAATTTTTACGAGGAAAGCATAATGAATAAGGAAATAGGTGAGGGTAGAGATCAATGCAAACAGCGAAATATAGATCTTGAAACTGTCTCTCTTAAAAATCTTTGCAATCTGTAATTTGGTGATGACACTTCCGGATCTCTTGTGTTCATGATGATGATCACTATGTGAAACGAGCATCGAGGAATGATAGCTTTTTGAAAGCCTTAGAAATATAAGATACGCACCACCGAAACTCAGGGCAACGACCATAAAAACACCACTTTCTGAAAATGAATGGATAATCACTGGTGTCATGGCATATCCCATGATTTTAGCGAGTGATTCTCCTACTGAAAGCAGACCAAACAATCGTTTTCCTTGTCTGACGTCAAATATGAGTGAGGCGGAACCCCAGTACTCGAGGTTGCTCAGGTAATACACCAGGTAATAACTGCAAAATGCTATTGATATAATAAGGAAAGAACGGCCCATTCTGAAATTCAGGAACATAAAGACCCCCCATAAACTCAATGCAAGGAGAACACCCTTAAATAACTTTGCTGGTTGGTATTTGTGCTCCAGTTTACTATATACAAAACCAATAAACAGTAATAGTATTGAAGTGACCACGTACAGGAATGGTAAAGAATGAACTTCATGAGAATCGATAATAATTGAAGTAATAACAGTATATGCAAGGGCGATACCCAAACCGCTTAGGAAGGCGTGTATAAGCATATATGTAAACCGCTCAAGTTCCTGAATCTTGAGGTTGAAAATCTTGAGTACTATGCTTGATGCCTGATTGATTGTCCTGGAATTTGGGTAAAAATAGGATTTCTAATTAAAAAACAAGCCTCCTTTATGCAAGAGGCTTAAATTCTTTAAGTTCAGCTATAATAGACTTAAACCAGACTTAATCTCCTAATCGAAGAATCTTTATTTCAACCCGCTGATTCTTTTTTCTGCCCTGCACGGTTTCATTGGAAGCGATTGGTTTGCGTTTTCCATACCCGCGATAACTGATGCGGTCCTTTACCAATCCCCTGTTATATAGAAACTCTGCCACGGTTTTAGCCCTGGATGATGACAACCTGTCACAATATTCATCAGGAGGAATGCTATTGGTATGTCCTCCGATCTCTATCGTTACAGTCGTATTTTCAGCCATGAAATCATAAACTTCATTCAGCACTTCGTATGATTCATCAGTGATCGCACTACTATCAGCCTGGAAAAACAGGTTGTTGATTTGGAGGGTCTGCCCGACAGTGATCTTGGCAATATCCAGCTCTGGCAGTAATTTTGGCTTCTCGACATTTACCGTCTCTATAATCTCGCAACCATTTGCATCGGTGATTGTAAGGTAATTAAATCCATAATTGAGCTTTTTAGCTTCATGGCCTTCCTCTCCGTTATCCCAAAAAATTGAATATGGAGGTGTTCCACCAGAAGGTTCAATGCTCGCCTTTCCATCTTTTTTACCCGCTCTTGAAACAGCTTCTGTGGATAGAACAGTATTTATAAGTTTGGCAGGGTCTTCTATACTTACTGAACTGAACTTCCTGTTTCCAAGGATATCCTCCACAGTCACAGAATAATTGCCTGACTTCAGATTTGTTGGATTATCACCACGCAGACTTACTGGAGACCACATATACTTATAAGGGCCCTGCCCGCCATTGACTTCAATTTTCAGACTGGCATTGTTTTCTCCAAAACAATCAATAGTAGATTCGGGTATGATTGTAATTCGCATATTTTCTATTTGAATAGAATCCGTGAATATCCTGTAGAGACCGGCATCAGCAGTACCGAGCCAAAGTGCCCCTTTTTTATCACTAGCGAGTGAAAGACATTTACTGCTTACCAAACCAAGATTTTCACCATATTTTTCCAATCTTCCTTTATATGGATTATACCTGGTCAGAATATCGGAGGCCACATATAGATTGTTTTTGCTGTCCAGGGCAAGATCATTGATTTCTCCCTCGAATAGTCCTTTTTTTAACCCTTGAGGAAATTCCCGTCCATTGACCATCAGGTATAATTCCTTGTCTGAAAGCAACCATAAACCTTCCCTGTTTTCTGTGGCAGCAATCATTTTATCCTTTTTGTATTCCGTTTTCCAGGATCCTCTGTTATCGCTTAATTCAATGACTCCCCGGTGTGTTCCAATCCATATTGTTCGGTGACTTTTAGAATAAAAAGTAAAGCTGATATAATCTGATCTCAATGCTGAATTAGAAGCAGTATACTTGTCAAGAAGTTTTCCTGAATCAGCGTTTATAACATATAATCCCTTGTTGGTCCCAATCCAGATTTTCTTTTTAAATATTTCAATATCTGTAAACCTTATACTATCAGAAGGTAATTTGAATATGCGCTGTTTGTTTTTATATAAACTATTGTCCGCATAAGCAGAATATACATCACCAGTCCTTCCCACAGCAACAGCGATGGCATTATTGAATTCGGTTACATTGTCTAAAGCATAGGTAGAATTATTGTAGGACCGGATTCCCTTTTTTGATGCGATCCATACCAATCCCTTATTAATCAGAAGATCTTCGATTCTGTCATTGGCAGCAAAGCCTTCTACTCTTTCAAGTACAAGTTCAGTTTTATATAATTCATCCTGCGCAAGGAGGGTAAAAGAAATTAATAAAGAGAAAATTAAAAATCCAGGTTTCATGTTGGTCTGTTTTAATCACACACGATAAACGAGCTTAGCCGGATCAAAGGTCGGAAAAAACTGAATTTAACATTACATTAATCTGATATTTAAAGCTAATCGTTTCTATTTCTTTTCGGATGTAATGCTCATGCAGGCATATTATCATCTACTCTTAAGGATAGCACACCTGCTATAATCATAGATACACCTCCGACTATCAAAGCATATACCGGTTCATTGTTAAAGAATTTCGATACCAGGAATCCAAGGATAGATGCAGCAACAAGTTGTGGAATAACAATAAAAAAGTTAAAAACCCCCATGAAATATCCCATTTTTGATGCCGGGAGAGAACCCGATAACATGGCATATGGTATGGATAAAATACTGGCCCATGCTATACCCACACCTATCATAGGTAACCACTCAAGGTTCAGTACTGTTGGGTTTTGAATAAAGAAAATGGATATCAATCCAAGACCACCTGCAAGCAAGGCAAGAAAATGCGTGAATTTTCGGTTTGTTTTCCTGGCCAGCACAGGCAACATAAAAGCGACCAGGGCAGCAATGATATTATAATTAGCAAACATTTCACCTACCTGGTTGGCGCCGTTGTTATATGCTTCACTGGTCGTATCCGTGGCATTATAAAGATGTTCCGTAACTGCAGGCGTCATATAGATCCACATCGAGAATAAGGCAAACCATGAAAAGAATTGTACCCATGCCAGCTGTTTCATAACCTTTGGCATAGATTGAAAATCATTCATAATGGTCACAAAACCATTATCAGACCTTCCTTTCTTTTGAATCGCTCCTGAAATAATCAAAGCTGAACTACCCAGACCCAGGAGACCTATGGTAAGGACATATAAATCTTTTTTCAAGTCAAAATGATAAATCAAATAGGTCATGACAAGACTCAAAAGCAATACTGCGAATCCTGCCTTTTGCTGCGCCTGACCATTGGAAATATACCATTCATCAGCTTTGTTTTCTTTTTTGAATTCATCTCTTTCTGCATCTTCAAACCGGGCCATTTCTTCAGGAGAATATTCCCTGGACTTAAGGACTGTCCACAGAACTGCCAGGAAGAATACTATTCCACCTATGTAAAATGAAAATTTGACAGAATCAGGGATAACACCCTCAGGAGCAGTATTGGCAACTCCTAAATAGGTAAGCATCAATGGCAGTTTAGAAGCGACATAAGCACCAATACCGATGAAAAAGCTCTGCATGGCAAAACCGGTTGTTCTTTGCTCATCAGGGAGATTGTCGCCTACAAAGGCTCTGAACGGTTCCATGGACACATTAATGGATGCGTCCATGATCCATAACATACCTGCCGCAAACCATAGAAAGGGAGAATTGGGCATGATGAAAAGGGCTAGAGAAGCCAGGATTGCTCCGAAAAGGAAATAAGGTCTTCTTCTACCAAGTTTAGGATGCCAGGTTCTGTCACTGAAGTATCCAATGATCGGCTGTACGATAAGTCCGGTCAACGGAGCTGCAACCCATAAAATAGGAATATCATCAATTTCAGCACCCAGCGTTTGGAATATCCTGCTCACATTGGCATTTTGGAGGGCAAAACCCATCTGGATACCCAGGAAGCCAAAACTCATGTTCCAGACTTGCCAGAAACTTAATCGTGGTTTTTTCATGTTCGTTATTTTGTATAGATGAGATATGACCAGGGATCCATTTTGATCATTCCTTCTTCGTCTGTCAGTAGTTGCTTCCCATTCATTTCAGAAAATGCTTTGTCATTGAATGAAAACGGGATGGCATGTGCATCTTTTGACAGATTTAAAATTACAATCACCTTATTGTCATCTTTTGCCCTGCTGAACACAATCGATTTGTCATCGATATATTCAAACACAGGGTCACTTCCATGTTTTCCATTCCAAAGAGCTTTGTTATCATCCTTCAAGTCAAACAGTCCTTTGTAAAATTCAGTATAGGCATAATCTTTCCAGTCTATTGGGTCCTTTACAAAGAATTCCAGTCTTTTTCTCAGGGGTTCTTCCTGGCCATTGTATACCAAAGGCATGCCCTCAAGCGTGGCTGCCAAAACAGCAAGGGCTTTATGTCCGTCTCCCATTCTTTCAAAAACAGTTCCTGCCCATGTGTTTTCATCATGGTTTGAAGTAAAATGAATATGGAATCCTTCTTTATATCTTGATTTATCTTTTTCGTACCAATGCTGAATCTCCTTCACCGGTTTTTCTCCCCTTGCAATTTCATTCATAAGGTGGTGGAATTCCCAACCATAAGTCGCATGGTAAGTCTTGTTATTCCTGTGAGATTCTACATTTGATTCTGCAAGCAGGAAGATATCATCTTTAACATCAGTCAAAGCTGGTGTCAGGCTATCGAAAAAATCCTGTGGTACTCCATGGGCTACATCTACTCGAAATCCATCGATATCATATTCAGTCAACCAGAATTTCATGGCGTCGATCATGGCCTGTCGCATTTCCTGGTTGTCAAAATTCAAGTCTGCCACATCTGTCCATCCCCACGATTTACCGGTATTATAGTCTATGGGGTCAATGATATTTCCATCATCATCTTTTGTATACCATTCCGGGTGATCAGTGATCCATGGGTTATCCCATCCGGTATGGTTAGGCACCCAGTCTATAATCAGGTACATGTCCTGGGCATGGGCTTTTTTAACCAATTCTTTGAATTTGGAAGGATCACCATAGTCCGGGTTAATTTTCAGGTAATCTCCAACTGCATAAGGGCTTCCAAGATATTTTTTCCTTTCTTCGGGATCATCGATATCTTCCACCATCAGGTCTCCTTTGGCTTTCCTGTTCTTCATACTGATCGGTTGTACAGGCATCAGCCAGATGATATCCACACCCATACTTTTCAATCTTGGTAACTCATCTATAATGGCCTGGAAGTTGCCTTCCTGGCTAAATTGCCTGGTATTCAGTTCATAAAGGTTGGCACTGATGGCCCATTCAGGCAGACTGAATTCATTTGTTTCAGAAGTGTTTTGTATTACTTCAGAGGACTGTTCTTGTTTGCAGCTGAAAACTGTTGCAGTTATCAGGAATGTCAATATAATCGCTCTTAATGTCATAGTTGTATTTATTGTTTTATATAATATCATTTTCCCGGTAGTGGACTGTTATGAAAAATCGATTTCCCGGCCATTGATAAAGACAGAATCAAGTTCTCCGGTTTCTTTTGAAATTGTCGTACCAGCTTTGGTCATATGCACATTTAATCTGCTGTTCCTGAACATGATTTTAAAATGACAGGCTTCCCACTGATCAGGTAGACTGGGATGAAAATGTAGTTGATTATCCTTGATTCTCATACCTCCGAATCCTTTGATTACTGACATCCAGGTTCCAGCCATACTTGTAATATGCAGCCCGTCTTCAGTATCATTATTGTAATCTTCAAGGTCTAGCCTGGCAGTTCTCAGGTACATTTCATAAGCTTTTTCTTTCTTGCCCAATTTACAGGCGAGAATGGCATGTACGCATGGAGAAAGAGATGACTCATGAACAGTCCTTGGTTCATAAAAATCAAAATTATTCATGTGCTCCGCTTCGGTAAAATCATCCTCGAAGAAATACATACCCTGGAGTACATCTGCTTGTTTGATAAAGACCGATCGTAATATCCTGTCCCAGGACCAATTCTGGTTTATTGGTTTGTCTGCCTGGTCAAGATCTTCTGCAGTCAGCAATTCTTTGTCAAGAAAACCATCTTGCTGGAGGAATATCTTCAGTGTATTGTCGTAGGGCAAATAGATATTCTCTGCAATATCTTTCCATTTTTCAATTTCGGATAAGGAAAGATTCAAGCGGTTCAAAAGCTCGTTATTGAAATCATTGTTTTCATTACGTGTAAGTTCCAGGCATTCCCTTGTATAGTTGAGGCACCACCTGGCGATATAGTTTGTATACCAGTTGTTATTTACATTGTTTTCATATTCATTGGGTCCGGTCACACCCAGGATAACATATTGCTTTTTATCAGAAGACCAATTGACGCGCTGTGCCCAGAATCGGGCAATCCCGATAAGAACATCAAGGCCGCCATCATACAGGTACTCATGATCATTGTTATACCGTATAAAATCATAAATAGCATAGGCGATAGCCCCATTCCTGTGGATTTCTTCAAAAGTAATTTCCCATTCATTGTGGCATTCTTCACCATTCATAGTCACCATGGGATAAAGGGCTGCACCATTTATAAAACCCAGTTTCTCTGCATTTTCGATCGCCTTGTCAAGTTGGTTATACCTGTATTTTAACAACTGTCTTCCTACTTGAGGTGCAGCAGTACTTTGATAGAAGGGAAGACAATAAGCCTCTGTATCCCAGTAAGTACTTCCACCGTATTTCTCCCCGGTAAACCCTTTGGGTCCGATGTTCAACCTGGAGTCCTTTCCTGTATACGTTTGCTTGAGGTGAAAGATATTGAAACGGATACCCTGTTGGGCCGATACATCACCGTCAATTTTTATATCACTTTCACGCCATATATCCGCCCATGCAGATGTATGATTGTTTCTGAGCGCATTGTATCCTGCGGTTTGAATTTGATCTGTCTTTTCTTTACAGATGGCATTGATGTCTTCTTCTTTATGATATAGAGAAGACCCGAAGGAAACATATTTGTGAATAATACAAGTATCTCCCGGGTTAAGTGATACTGCATAATTACTGGAAGCAAATTTATCTCTGTCCGTATTTTTAATGACCTCTTGAGGTTTGTCATTAAGCTTAACAGTCGTCTGAAGTCCAAGGCCAAGATTAAATTTAGTTTTAAGTGTTTCTGCGTGTACGAAACAATAAGAATTATCAGCCAGCCGAGATTTACCAACCCAGAATTTTTCATCATAATTGGAATCCTGATTCATGACATCAAAATCAAGGAATGACGAAATTGACACTGTCCCTTTGAAATCAATACTCTTAATTTCATATTTCAGACATGCAGTTTCATCATCATGCATGCTGGTAAATCGTTCAGCTTTAACTTGGATCTTTTTGCCGCTTTCAAGTTCTGTTTTAAAACTTCTTTCAAGCAAGCCATTCTGCATGTCGAGCACTCTTTCGAAATCAAGTATTTTTGTTTTGTGGAGATCAAGTTCTTCTTCGTTAAACTTGATTTGCAAGCCAATCCAATTGCATGCATTCAATACCTTGGCAAAGTATTCAGGGTATCCGTTTTTCCACCATCCGACTTTGGTTTTATCCGGATAGTAGATGCCGGCGTTATAGCTCCCCTGCAATGTTTTACCAGTATAGCTTTCCTCGAAGTTTCCTCTCAATCCTGTCTTTCCATTTCCTACCGAGAATAAAGATTCGGAGATTTCACTGTATTCAGGATGAAAGCCATTTTCTATTATTTTCCATTCGTGTTTTACAATGTAGTCTTTAACCATAATCAGTCCGATGGATTATTTTCATTTAAAACCCCGGTTAATATATCTTCAAGATTCAGATTATTAAACCCGGGAATAACAAAATCAGCATTTGGGAGATTGGATTCAAGCCCAACACCAACCGAGTAAAATCCGCCTGAATTGGCAGCTTCAATGCCTTTGTAACTGTCTTCAAAAACGATACAGTTTTCAGGTTTTACATCAAGAGATTTGGCTGCTGTTAAAAAAACTTCTGGATCGGGTTTTGTTTTGCTCACCATATTTCCGTCAACTATGATTTTAAAATATTGATCGAGATGAACTTTGTCGATGATCGTCAATGCATTTTTACTTGCAGATCCAACAGCCATCCCTATGTTGTTCTTTTTAAGTTCATCGAGAAAATCATTGACCCCGGGTAAGGTTTCATGCTCATCCATATGGTTTATACTGTCCAGGTACCATTCGTTCTTTAGTCTGGCAAACTCTACTTTTTCTTCAAGGCTTGCCTGGTACCCTCCATTTTCCAGGATGATTTCCAGAGAATCCATTCTGCTGATACCTTTTAATTGTTCTTCAATCTCATCTTCTATGGTAAAATGGAGTTCACTGGCAAGTTTCCTCCAGGATAGAAAGTGGTACCTGGCTGTGTCCACCAGGACACCATCAAGGTCAAAAATGCATGCATTAATCATTATTCAATAAGCGATTTAATTGATTTTCGATGTGAAAACTGTCTGTATAATTTTTCGTGAATATAGTCTCTAATTGCCGGTTGGGAAAGACGAACGAGTCTCTGATTGAGTTTTTCAATAAAATGCCTGGATTTCATACCCAGGTGTTGTTGGATAAAACGTTCCGTAATTATGTAGAATAGATCCCGTAGCTCTGTTTTATATCCCTCATTTATTAGTAACCTGTCGAATACAAATACCCAATCCAGGTCATTCTCTTCTCTTAAAAGATTAATCAGGCCATTGTAGTTTCCTGAAGCAGCATAAATCTTGCTTTGCATTCCAAATTGAAGACTATCTGCAAATTTTTTAATGTTTTTGAATTCCTTTCTGTAAAAGGCATTGGTTATTTTATCCAATAGCTCTCTAAGTTCAATAATAGGTACATCATTAATATCAAGATGATTTAATGTAACGGCCAACTCCGAAAATTGTCCTCGTTCATTAAAAAGTAAAGCCTTGAGTATCGTTGTGTTGTAGTTGAATTCAAGTTTTTCATTTTCAAGGTAGAATTCAACATGTTCATCCATCCTGTTCTCTATCATCAGTTTAAGACACCTGTAAACATTTTGATGATTGTATTTTCTCAATATGTCAATCGCAAGGGAATCAATAGGATATGCTAAATGAAGCATACTGGCCAGGATGCTTACTTTTTCTTCGGATGCCTCATATTTTTTCGAAAGCGATTCTAAAACTTCTGATTTATCAGATTCTGTCAGGCAGTTATGATCATCCAGAATTGTTACCAGGTTAAACTCCCGGGGAATATAATAAGAGACCAGGATGCTTTCTTTGAGTTTTTGTTCTGCTTTCTGCCTGAAAACAGGCGCAAGATCCTGTTCAAGTATTGTTGATAAACCATAGAGAAACTGGATTCTGCAATTTTCAATGGCTTTGTTTTTCAACATGAACCTGTTCTGTAGGTAAAATATTTTGATCAGGGAATGATAAGCCAGGTGAAAAGATTCGATATAGTCCTCAGTACTAAGGCAATCTTCCATTTGCTGAACGAAATCCTTGAAAATTATGGATAGCGTTTTGGCGAGACTGACACTGATTTTCTGATTTTTAGAATTTTTTGGTTTGATCAGTTCATCCAGCAGTCTTTTGTATTTAAGACCATCATCACCTAGATTCATCTTAGAAATGAAATGGGATTTGAATATCCATTCAAACATCTTGTCATTCCTTGCATAATTAAGAATAAAGGATTTTAGTTCAACAAGGTTGAGGCCATTGATGATATCTTTCATCTGCAATTTTGATAGACGCTTATATTCTTCCTCCTCTTTCATGTTTACTTCATTCTAAATCACATATACATTTGAGAATTGACAATTTAATTCAATAAAACCTCTAAAGATAAATACAATTTATTTATTCGTTTAAATCCTTAACTTGTCTGTTCAATCATTGAATTTTTCATATATGAAGCAATTGTTATTGGTACGGCATGCTAAATCTTCCTGGTCAGATCCAGGTTTAAGAGATATAGAACGTCCGCTTAACAAGAGAGGATTGAGAGACGCTCCAAAAATGGCTGGACATTTACACAGTCTTAAGATCATACCTGATACATTGATTACCAGTCCTGCATTAAGAACACGAATGACAGCAGGATATTTTGCCGAAACCTTCGATATTGAAACCGCTCAGGTCGATATTCGCCAGGATCTGTATTTTGGTTCAGAATTTGACTGGTTGCATATAATCAATACACTTGATGAAACAATACGATGTCCGGCCTTCTTCAGTCATAATCCAACGATTACTCATTTTACCAATCAATTTGCAAGGAATTACATTGATAATGTGCCTACATGTGGTGTAATTCACCTGCAGTCAGAAGCTGATACCTGGGAAGCATTGCATTTTGACAATACGAGAATGCTGAATTACTATTTCCCTAAACTCATATGATCCGTTCCATGCGATTGCTTTCCTTCATATTCCTGTTAATCTTGATGTTATCATGTAACATGAATAGAGATAATAGTGTCACGAATTATGAAGATCACAGGATTGCAATGGTGATTGCTGATCTTTATCTCACCGGGCAGATACTTGAAGATGTTCCGGACAGTATACGTGACAGCCTAAGAATTGTCTACAGGGAACAGTTGTCAACAATCCACAAGGTAGATATGGATTTAATGGAGCAGGATATAGAAATAGTGCAGGGAAAGCCTTCGAGGTATGTATCTGTTCATAAAATAGTCAGAGATTCAATAGCGGCTTATGAAGCCAGGTATAAACTCCGGAAATAATGATAATACACAGCTATTATTTCTTAACACAAAGATAACCTGTGTCAATGTCGGTTGAGTTTCCTTTTATTTTTATTTGTAGATCGTAATTTTAAACTATGGATAAAGGGGGGAGAATATTAATTGTAGAAGATGAGAAAGATATCGTAGAATTTCTTGAATACAACCTTAGGAAAGAAGGTTATGAAATTGAGGTAGCTTACGATGGCCTGGAAGGATTCAAAAAAGCTGTGAAATTTAACCCTCACCTCATTCTACTTGATATTATGATGCCAGAAATGGATGGCATCGAACTTTGCGAAAAAATACGCAAGGAGAAACAATTCAACGATACCCTTATTGCATTCCTGACAGCCAGGTCCGAATCTTTTACTCAGATCACTGCGCTCGACATTGGAGGTGATGACTTTATATCCAAGCCGATCAAACCGAATCTTCTTTTAAGCAGGATCAAGGCATTATTGAGAAGACATCCGGAGCTAAAGAAGAATGGTAAATCCCATATTTACATCTTCGACGATCTCAAAATAAATACCGAGTCATATACGGTCAAGAAAAGCGGTAAAAAGATTAAACTTGCAAAAAAGGAATTCGAACTCCTTGCATTATTGATATCAAAACCGGGAAAGGTTTTCAAGCGTGAAGAAATCCTTTTAAAGGTATGGGGTAATGATGTCATTGTGGGTGACAGAACCATTGATGTTCATATCAGAAAACTCCGGGAAAAGCTCGGAAGTCACTATATTCAAACAATGAAAGGTGTTGGATATAAATTTGACTTTTAAACAGTTTGTTTAAGAACCTGACCATAAGACAGATTTCGGTTTCCGTCTCGGTATTTATCTGGGCGTTGCAATTGGTATTGATCACATTGATATTTCTGATTGTTGGCGGAGGAAAAGTAAATGGTACTTTGATCATTATTTATGCTTTAATTTCCCTTATTCTGGGGTTTATTTTCATCAGTTATCTATTTGAGAGATTTGTATTCAGAAAAATCAAATTGATCTACAAAATGATTAGCAGATCAAAGGATTCTTTAGAGGGCACCAAATCGAAAGAAGCAGTTGATACTTCAATTCAAGATGTTAATGATGAAGTCCTTAAATGGGCGAGGCAAACAAAAAGGGAGCTGAGCACACTTAAATCACTGGAAACCTACAGGAGAAAATACCTGGGAGATATATCTCATGAGTTAAAAACCCCGATTTTCACCATTCAGGGCTATCTGCATACATTATTGGATGGAGGTATTTATGATGAGAACATCAATAAGAAATTTTTAAAACGTGCTATCAAGAACCTGTCAAGACTTGAAACAATTGTAGAAGACCTTGAGCTAATAAATCAGCTTGAAGCAGATCCGGATCTGCTTGATATATCCACATTTGACTTGAAAGCTGTGGTAGAGGAAGTTTTTAATGACTTGAATAAGAAAGCCGGGGAGAAAAATATTGAACTTGTTTTCAAACAGGGTGCCGACAGGACTTTTATGGTCAAGGCTGATAAGCACAGGATTCAACAAGTCTTTGTAAATCTGATTGGAAATTCAATTAAGTATGGAAATGAAAACGGGATAACCAAAGTAAGTTTTTATGATTTGGATGAATTGGTTTTGACCGAAGTCTCTGACAATGGTATTGGCATCAATGAAAAGGATATGAATCATTTGTTTGACAGGTTTTACAGGGTTGATAAAAGCCGTTCCAGGAAAGAGGGTGGTTCCGGTTTAGGCTTGTCCATTGTGAAAAATATTGTCGAAGCCCATAATCAGAAAATAACAGTCAGGAGTACATATGGAAAAGGAAGTACTTTCGGCTTTACATTATCGAAAGCCTGATCAGGTCTGATTTAAGGCAAGCACCTGGTCTTGAATGTCTTCAGACGGGTATGGAATCTGATCAAGTAAATTCAGCAATACATCTCTTTTCTTGAAAAAATCAGGTAATTGTTCATCAGGTAAGGGATCCTGGGGCGGAAAATTCAGTCTAAGGTGATTGACTTGTTTACCATTCCGCCAGAACCTGAAACATACATGAGGTCCGGTTGCCAGTCCTGTCTTACCGACTTCTCCAATCTTTTGACCCTGCCTGACTTTCACACCAGCCTTGATACCTGGCGCAAATCTGCTCATATGCAGGTATTGAGATTTATAAGTATTGTCATGTCTGATTTTGACATACTTGCCATTATTCCTGGTGTAACCTGCAATTTCCACAACACCGGCACCAACCGAGTAAATAGGTGTAC
>JABDPK010000134.1 GCA_013042795.1 Saprospiraceae bacterium
GTACAATGAAAGGCATAAATCTGTGTCCATCTTTCGGACTAATCTTTCGTGCTACAAACTTTGCATTATATTCCTTGATATTCCTGGCCCGTGCTTTCTTCAACAAATCATATCGTTCATCCATTTCTACAGTCAGGGAATTCAGAGTAGAGATAACTTTTTTAGTATCTGTAACAATGGTTTCTTCTTCATTAGGCAAAAATCCGAGGAAATGCTTGTCGAGGTAGCTGTACGGAAATAATTCAACCTTCTTAGGATCAATCATTACAAATTTCACCTGCGAAGGGTGTTTCTTATACAACAGTGACATCAATACGGTATTGATACCAACTGACTTACCTTGGCCAGTGGCTCCTGCGATCAGCAAGTGCGGCATTTTTGCCAGGTCCGCAACAAATACTTCATTTGAAATGGTCTTCCCTAAAACAATAGGTAAATCCATTTTTGCATTCTGGAACTTTTCAGTCTTCACAACTTCCTTGAAAGAAACAATCTGTTTGTTCTTATTAGGAACTTCAATACCAACTGTTCCTTTACCAGGAATTGGTGCGATAATACGAATACCAAGTGCAGCCAGACTCAATGCGATGTCGTCTTCCAGTTTCTTTATGGAAGATATTTTCACACCAGGAGCCGGTACAATCTCATATAGCGTCACTGTAGGACCAATGGTCGCCTTGATTTTCGTAATCTTTATATTATAGTTCAGGAGGGTTTTAATGATCTGATTCTTATTCTCTTCAAGTTCTTCCCTGTTTATCGACACCCTGGAATCAGAATAATCTTCCAAGAGATCAAATGTGGGTACTTTATAGTTTGAAAGTTCTTTTGTAGGATCATATGGCTCGAAGTCATCGAGGTTTTCTTTCTCTACGATATTCTTCTTACAATCCATATCCGGTCCTTTAATACGGGATTGTGAATTGTCTGCAGACTCGTTAACAATCTTGTCATCCAATTCCAGCTCGAGCTGGGGCTCTGCTGTTTCTTTAGACGGACTTGGTTTAGCTTTTACTTCCAAAGAATCAGGGAGATTCAGTTCGATACTGTCAACAGGATCTAACTGAACTCCTTCATCTTTAATGTCGGTTTTTGGAATGGCCCCCTCTAAGTCTTCAAACAATTTTTTTCTTGATTTCTTTTCTTTTGCTTTAAATGGAATGCTATCCTTTAATGATTGAGGTGATACTGTAAAGTTGAGTTTGGGAAAAGAGAAATTGTCAAAGCCTGTAGTCAATTTGATGGGTTCCAGTTTGATCTTAGGATTGAAGATCCATATAATACCGGTTGACACAAGCAAGATGAAGAATAATACAAGTCCGATCTGACCCAGGAAACTACCCATATAGGCATATATACTGTATCCCATCAGTCCGCCCCAACTGAATTCGGAATTTCTGAAAACAAATTCAGCCACAACAGCAATAAAGGACATGATTAATATAACATGAGCAGCCTCGTTGGCAAATTTTATCATTGATTGTCTGCGAAGGAGATCAAATCCAAGTTTTCCGATCAGATAGACAATTAATACCGAAGCAACACCAAATCCCCAATAGAAAAACAAATGCGATGTATAAGCACCGAGTCTTCCAAGCCAGTTTTCTACATGAACATCACCATTGAACAGAATAGATCCGGAGAGATGTAATACTTTGTCCTGATCAAACTTCCAAGTGAAAAAATAAGATACAAATGCGACCGTTAAATAAATAGAAAGAAAAATGCATAGTGTGCCCGCAATTTTTCTAATCCTGTCGTCACTGGGTTTCATAAAAAAAGAATCCTTCTTACGGGACTTTTTACGTGTCTTCTTTGCCATTGCTAAAATCGGTATTCAGTAAATCTAAATATTATGCGAATATAACAGCAATTTTCATATTACAAAAAATTATAATTCATTTTATTCTAATATACAGGATTTAATACATTAAAAAATTATTTAATATGTAAAAACAAGCATTTTTAATTTCTCCCAGAAATACTAAATTTGAGGCACAATATTAAAGCAGATGAAACGGGAAAATATACTCATTTTAGGAGGCGGAGGAATAGGTCAAGCCGCTGGATTAATACTTGCCAAAAACGCACTTTTCGACTACCATATCACCATTGGCGACATGTTTGAACATGCTGCGAAAAATGCAGGTAAATTTATAAACGAAGGCGCCAATTGTGAACGTTGTTATTGTATCACTACCCCTGCTTCAGGTTTGAATGATGAAATGAAAGCATTACTGAAGAAGACGGATATTATCCTGGATTGTCTTCCTGGCAGTGAAGCACCGAGAATCGCACAGTATGCACGAGACTATAAATGTCACTATGCAAACCTGACGGAATATGTCAAAGAAACAGAAGAGGTCATCAATATCGCCACAGGGTCTGAAAATGGATTTGTACTCCAAACCGGTCTGGCACCAGGGTATATCAATGTATTGGCTATGTATCTCTTTAACAAATTCACTTCTACCTATAATGTCGAAAAGGTTGATAGTGTCAACATGAAGGTTGGAGCACTATCCAAGCATGCCAGGGAACCATATTTCTATGCATACACATGGAGTCCAATTGGCGTAGCTACAGAATATGTTAAGGATGCATATGTCGTTAAAAATTATGATACTGTTAAAATTCCATCATTATCTCAAACTGAGTCAATCCTGATTGATGGCATCAAATATGAAGATGATTATACTTCCGGGGGAGCTGCAGATCTGCCACAGGCACTTTCAGGAAAGGTAAAAAACCTCAATTATAAAACACTTCGATTCCCCGGCCATTACAACTGGGCTAGAAATGTGATCCAGGAAACGCCGGTTGGACATGACCCTGTTGATCATCTTCATAATAAAATGATGAATACGATTCCTTCGGTTGAAGATGACCATGTAGTAGTATATGCTTCTGTTAAGGCCAAAGACGAATATGGTGTGTTGCGCGCAATGGAAAAAAGCATCAATATTTATCCCTCAGAAGTCGGTACTAAAACACTTAGAGCCATCCAGACAGCCACAGCGGCTCCTTTGTGTGAAGCAGCAAGGATATTGCTCATGGATGGTTATAAGGGTCCTATACTGCAAAGCAAGTTGAATCCGATTGAATTTTTGAATGGACCATTTGTGAGTGATATATATGGGAAGATAGAGGACTAGTTTGATTTGATTCAAAGCAAGCCGACGTGTGGTTTAAACCACACGTCAATCCATATATCAGGTGCATCACTTCACAATGACATGTGATTAAAATCACATGTCAAATGCATATCATTAATACCTGAATTCGTACTAATCACCCTATTGTTTGTATCATAAACATCTAACATCCTAAAGACTTGAAGACGTGTGGTTTAAACCACACGTCAATCCACATATCAGGTGCATCACTTCACAATGACATGTGATTTAAATCACATGTCAAATACATATCACTAATTCCTGAATTCGTACTAATCACCCTATTGTTTGTATCATAAACATCTAACATCCTAAAAAATGACTTGAAGACGTGTGGTTTAAACCACACGTCAATCCATATATCAGTTGCATCACTTCACAATGACATGTGATTAAATCACACCTCGAGAACACCAAAAACTAAATCTGATCAAAAAACCGCTTGATCAAAACCAGGCAGTAAATCATCCCTGCACCCAGAGCTGTTCCCAGAGCACATCCGGTATTAAACACTGGACCGTCATAGTGATTATTGACAATCAGCACTACAACCGCAATTAACAGTATTAACAATAAAGACATGTCAGATCCGACTTTGATCACTTCATCTTTGTCCATACAAATCTCCCTGATCTTAAAATGCGAGAATACCGACAATATAGCTATTGCCAGTCCGAAACCGGAAATCAGGTCAGGCTTGAAGATCAGGAAAAGTAATAAACCTGATACTAAAAAGAAGAGATTGAACCAGTTGGTGGTTCTGTAAAAATGATCTTCTCGATTTTGTTTGTCATCCATCAGATATTCCTGATCCAGGATTTGATATCTTCTTCATCTGAAATTTGAGGTAGCGTAATGTCCAGATGAGAATTTTCTTCCATGGCACGTTTCGCTGTAAATATGGCTTCCTTATTTCGTGCCCATGATCTTCTTGCAATACCATTGTTGACATCCCAATGCAACATGGATTCTATATTCTCTCTAGATTGCTCTGTACCGTCTATTAACATACCGAAACCTCCATTAATCACTTCACCCCATCCAACGCCACCACCATTGTGCAGAGAGACCCATGTTGCTCCC
>JABDPK010000139.1 GCA_013042795.1 Saprospiraceae bacterium
TCAAGGCTATTTTCGAAGCTAGATCTAAAGGGTGACCAACTTCACAATATCGACTGGATTGAACCTGAATCAGATGAACCGATTGGTGAGTATGCAAAAAGAATTTCCAGGAATATCATACATGAAGATGCTACTCTGATTGGTCATTCATTTGGAGGGATAATTAGCCTTGAAATTGCTAATCATATACCTGTAAAAAACATCTTTTTAATATCAAGTATTTCAAGTCCTTCAGAAATCCCCTTTTCTTTCAAATTGATAAGTAAACTCAGACTTTATTACCTGGTATCTCCCTGGATACTTGGCAATACAATATCTATTTGGGGAAGATTTTATGATTATACCACAAAGGAGTTTAGGCAACTGGTCAGAAGCATGATATTGGGAAATTCCAGGACTTACCTGAATTGGGCCCTGAAGGCACTGGGCAATTGGAATACCAAGACTGCACCAGCAGATGTCAATATCCATATAATCCATGGTTCACAGGATAAAACATTTCCAATTCAATCACTCAATAAAGTATCTTTCAGGATAAAGGATGGAGGTCATTTTATGGTATATAAGCACGCAGAGGAAATCAGTAAATTTATAAATGACAAAATGAATACCCCTGGAGAATAGGGTGACCAATGCATATGGATACAAATTTTTCAGTTTCACCACTTGCTAAAAAACTAGGAATTAAGAGCGGTATGACGATTAAACTGGTCAGTCAACCTTCCTGTTATTTTGATTTGTTCAATGATCAGTTCGTTGATTTTGATGTCCAGTATGATCCATTAATCCTTAAAGATTTCATCCTCTTTTTTATTAAGGATAAAAATGAATTTGAAGCTACATTAAGAAGCTTAAAAAATGAGCTTAAACAGAATGGAATGATTTGGGTGTCCTGGCCTAAGAAGTTGTCAAAAGTGGAAACAGCTATGTCAAAAGATATTGTTCGTAAGACAGCTATTAGAAACGGATTGGTTGATGTAAAAGTTTGTTCGGTTGATGAAACCTGGTCAGCCTTAAAGCTGGTAATCCCAGTAAAGGACAGAAAATAATAAAGTCAACAACGCATCCAGTGTCAATGTATTTATGAAAGAAAAAAGAACAATAACATGTTATACCTGATCAGTGGTGCCTCAAGGGCAGGGAAGACAATGATTGCAAAAGAAATTTCTGTGCGAAAGGGGATTTCTTACTTTTCACTTGATTGGCTTATCATGGGCTTCACTAATGGTATGAAGGAATACGGTATTCATGACAAACTATTTCCTGATGAAATAGCAGAAAGATCCTGGAGTTTTCTGAAAGCCATGTTTGAAAGCATGATCTGGGGTGAAGAAGATTATATTATTGAAGGGGAAGCGATACTTCCTGAATTAATCATTGAACTGAGCAGGAAACATCCCGGTAAACTCAGGATTTGTTTTTTGGGTTATACAGATGTTGATGCATGTAATAAATTAAGGGAGATAAAGCAATATACAAGCGGAACAAGGGATTGGTTAAATAAAGAATCTGATGAATATATTATTGATCATATACACAATATGATTGCACACAGTATTAGAATCAGAAAGTCTTGTACAGAACACGGACTGGCATATTTTGATACATCTGAGGCGTTTATTGAGCGTATTGAAGAAGCCTGTAAGTATCTATTGAAATAAATTAAATCAATAATATAATGACAAAGGAATTATTGGATATTACTAAGAGGAGTTCCGCAGACTTCGGATCTGTACCCCGCGAGGCCTGGATTCAAAAAAGTCATCCTTCTAAATGGTCTAAAAAAGAAATCCTGGGACATCTCATAGATAGCGCTATAACAAATTTGAGAAGATTTGTTATGACCCAGTATCAACAAAACCTGAATATTGTATATCACCAGGATGAGTGGGTGGAATTACAAAATTATCAGGAAGGTGATATTGCTGAACTTATTGATTTATGGCGGTTGCTGAATTTACAAATTGTGCGGGTTGTTGAACGCATCCCTGCAGACAAACTTCAGAATGTGTGTGATACGGGTAAAAAGGAAAGCAAGTATGATTCTCTTGAATTCCTGATAGAGGATTACCTTGTACATTTGAAACATCATCTGGATCAGATATTAGGCTCGTAACTGCAGGTTAAAGCTGAATTATGAACTATATATACATTGGTGAAGTTTTGTATTTCCAAAATACATTCAATTACATCTTGACTATTGATGTATCATATCGTACATTTACGATGAACGATAGAAATCTGTTATGAAGGTAATCGCCGAACAAAAAATATCAGCCAATATAAAGGAAGAAATGGCCAGATTCGCAAAAGCACTTGCACATCCGACCAGGTTGGAAATTTTGCGATTGCTCAGTACACAGAGCTGTTGTTTTACTGGAGAACTGACAGAAATGCTACCGATTGCGCAATCCACTGTTTCACAACATTTAAAGGAGCTGAAAATGGCGGGTTTGATACAAGGGGAGATCAATCCTCCTAAAACCAGGTATTGTATTAACCAGGAAAACTGGCGGAAAGCAAAATTGATGTTCCTTGATTTTTTCAAGTACAATGAGTGACCTGGGTCACATTTTTTTAAGCAAACTAATCGTTTATTTGCGATAAACTATTAATTAAATAATATAGTTATGAAAAATATTAAAGTCCTCGGCACAGGATGCCCTAAATGCAAAAGAACTACTGCCTTGGTCAAAGAAGTCGTCAGAGAGTCAGGTGTGAGCGCAACCGTTGAAAAGGTAGAGGATATTATGGAAATCATGAAGTACAATATCATATCTACTCCGGCTATAGTCATAGATGAAAAAGTGGCCATAAAGGGAAGAGTACCTTCCAAAACCGAGTTGGCCAGTTTGATTGACAATTGATATCTACCTCAGAGCCATGTTTGACTGGATAGAACAATTGGCAGATTGGCTTGTCTATGATTTACTCAATATGGATCAGGGCAGGCATTTAGCAGAAGCTTTAAATTTCTTTATATATGACAGCATCAAGATCCTGCTGTTATTGTTTCTGGTCATTTTTTTAATGGGTATCGTAAACAGCTATTTTCCTGTTGAAAAAGTCAGGAACTTCCTGTCCAGGAATAAATTATTTGGATTTGAATATTTAATGGCTTCACTTTTTGGGGTCGTTACACCTTTTTGCTCCTGTTCTTCCGTGCCACTATTTATTGGTTTTGTGAGAGGAGGCATTCCACTTGGAGTCACCTTTTCGTTTTTAATTACATCACCCCTGGTCAATGAGGTAGCGATAGGATTATTTGTGGGATTATTTGGCCTGAAGATTACTGCGATATATGTGATCAGCGGAATCTTGTTGGGCACAACTGCAGGTATTGTTTTGAGCAAATTTAAACTGGAACGTCTTCTGACACCCTGGGTAAAAGAGGTGCTTGCCAATGCAGAGCAGGAAAGTGAAGTCTTCCAGGCTGAGAATCCACCATTCAGAGATCGTGTGAAAGTAATCTGGGCT
Source organism: Saprospiraceae bacterium (assembly GCA_013042795.1). The sequence goes on from JABDPK010000139.1 coordinate 3,478, forward strand.
GAAGTTTTAAGGATATTAAAAGGAGTAGTGCCTTATGTTATTGTCGGGATCGCTATCGGAGGCTTGATGCACGGCTATATCCCCGAAGGATTTTTTGAAAAATATATGAGCAAGGAAAATCTATTTGCGGTTCCAACGGCAACCATATTAGCTGTGCCTATGTACTCAAATGCATCGGGAATTTTACCTGTTGTGCAAGTATTGGTAAGCAAAGGGATTCCATTGGGGACTGCTATTGCATTTATGATGGGAGTGGTGGGATTGTCTCTGCCAGAAGGCATGTTGCTTAAAAAAGTTATGACATTAAAACTAATAGGAATATTCTTTGGGGTGGTGACCTTATGCATCATCATCTCGGGATATCTATTCAATATCATATTATAAAAATGAAACAATGAATTATTTAAAACTTTTATCATTCGTATTTCTGCTTGGATTTTCAGCTTGCCAGGGACAGGATAACAGCAAAACAATTGCTACAACAGACAGTTCTACTAAAGTCGAGCTTATTGATTTTTATGGGACCCATCGTTGTGTCACTTGTGAAGCCATTGAAGCCAATGCGAAATATACTGTTGAAACTTTCTTTTCTGCTGCAGTAAAAGAGGGTAAGTTAGAATTTCGAACTGTCAATGTAGATGATGATGATAATTATGAAATCGCCAAAAGATTTGAAGCATCAGGAACTGCACTCTTTATCAATGTGATTAAAGATGGCAAAGAGCAACATATTGACCTGACTAATTTTGCTTTTTCAAAAGGAAGGAAAAAGGAAGCCTTCTCTATGGAATTGAAAGAAAAACTGGAAGAGCAGCTGAAAACATTATAATGGAATTTTTACAGTCCATTCTCGATAGTTATAACATTCCGATCTTATCCGCTTTTGTGTTAGGACTGATGACAGCTATTAGTCCGTGTCCGCTGGCAACAAACATCACGGCCACAGCATATATTGCAAAGAATATTTCTTCCAAAAAGAAAGTATTGCTAAGCGGAATATTATATTCGATAGGCCGGGCTTTCAGCTATACCTTGATTGGTATGATTCTTTATTTTGGGGCAAGCAAGTTTCATATCGCTAGATTCTTTCAACAAAACGGAGAGAAATATCTTGGAGTAATTCTGATTATTATTGGCTTAATCATGCTCAATGTCATTAGATTGGATTTCCTGGGTAATGTAAATTTTCAGGAAAAACTCAGCGCGAAATTTGAAGGCAAAGGACTCAGGGGATCGTTTATCCTTGGTTTATTATTTGCTCTTGCATTCTGTCCCTATAGCGGGGCGTTGTATTTTGGTATGTTAATTCCTATGACTATATCAAGCGCAACCGGTCTTTACCTGCCTTTTGTTTTTGCTATCGGTACCGGCTTGCCAGTAATTCTCTTTACTTACTTATTGACTTTTGCTGCCCATAGGGTAAGTGGCGTTTTCAATAAAATAACCAGGATAGAAAAAATCATGAGATACTTGGCCGGTGTCGTTTTCGTTCTGGCAGGCATATATTATGTCTGCATTTTTGCCGGGATTTTATAGCCAAAGAAATGAATTATTGATCATACGGGTTTTAGTCAAATATTATAGTAAGATCAATATTGTTAGGTTTGTATTTACAAATCATGAAGGTTCTAAATCATCATAA
>JABDPK010000140.1 GCA_013042795.1 Saprospiraceae bacterium
ATATGGGTATTTCATTTTGACCTTGGACGATCATATTTCTGGACATCCGGCTCACTAAATTATAGTTGGTTGTTAATACCTCAGCTCTACCTGGCAGGTTCTATATTTCAGTATGTCAGGGAGGGCAGAAAGAGCTTTAATTTGCTTGATTACTTGTGTGTTATTCTCGTCGCCTTTTCAAATGAAAATGTGGTTCTTTCATTATTCGTTGTTGTATTCTTAATCATACTTGATCAAATGATCAAACGCAAACTGCCTGACAGGAACCTGATTGTTATAGCAGCAGTTCTCTTGATTGGCGGTATTACAATGCTTTCTTCACCAGCATTGACATTAAGATTGTCAAAGGATGGGTTTAACTATGAATCATTTGATGAACGGATATTGGAGTATGGTAAAAGGACAATATATTACCTGTTTTGTTATAGTACTGTCTTGCTGTTTTTTCTTGCGGGCAGGAAGTCTGTAACACAAAATGCAAGAGCTCAAATCATGCTCTTCCTGGTCCTCTTACTTTCTACTGTTACAATGTTTTTCGCTCCATTATTCGAACCGAGATCAGCTATTTTCGGGTTTATGATATGTATTATGCTGGTCTTATCCATGATCAATCTTGATAATTTTAAGTGGTCCTGGCTATGGATACTGGTTATTATATCTTCGTTCCTGATCGTGGACAGATATCCATTATTCATGAAATTAAACACGCGATATAATATTAATAAGGTAATCCTTGAAGAAAACCGCGGAAGCAGAGACACGGTTTTTCTGGAAAGATATTGTACAAGTTCCAAGTATCAATGCCTGATATGTGATGATGTTACTGATGACCCTGAATACATGGACAATGAACCCCTTGCCGCATTCTATAATATACATAAGGTCTCTCTTAAACCCGATTATGCTTTGTTTGCAAAATGGCAAGGGTTCAGTGACATGATTGTTGATTATCTGAATGCTAATAATTTAGAATCCATAATATATGGCAATGCGCTAAACGACAGAATTGTATTGGAGCAAATCTTTCTAAGGAAAAATGATGCAGGAATGGATGTTGTTTGTGAATTAAATACCAATACTGTGCCGGATGATTACATCATGATCATAAGAGGTTCCAAAAAAGGTATTAACAGGTATAGGATATTGGATCTTCTTCCCATAAGAATCAGATTATACTTTCTTGATTACCTTGAATACCAGGGAAGAATGATAAGTCATGAAAACAAGGGATATTATTTCAACCATATTTTTAATCCTGCAGATTACGCGTATTATGTTGTTTCACTTTACTCTATGAATAATCACAGACCTGAGGGGAATCCTGTTAAAATCGAAACTCCTTATTAATCTTTGTGGTCTGGGCTCAATAAACTTAGAAGCACATCAATAAAGAACTTTTGAGTCCAGTTAGTATATCTGAATCTTTGATAGTTTTTATAAACCGGAAGAGAGGATGGGATTGCTCCTTTATTGAAGAAGTACTTTCTCTGACTTTTCAAAACAGGTTTTAATAACAAAGCAAGAAGATCATTTATGATCCTTTCTTCAAGGATGTCATTACACTTCAATAGCAGTAATGAAAACTGTAGATTTCCTGTACTGCAAGTATATGATGTCGAATATTTTGAATTATAAAATTGACCAGGAAGGCCATTGTTTTGGACTACAATATTTAATAGTTCGTGAAGTGAGGCGTTGAACTTTTGCAGTGCTACTTTATGGTTTAAAATTATAGCACATTCATATAGACCTCGTAAAGCATAAATAACTGTATGGCTGAATGCTGCACTGCCCGGGTAGAAAGCGGTCTTGTCAATAAAGTCAGCATCCCAATTCTCCAACTGTTTCTCAAACAGTAAGCTAGTCTTATCATTGTATTCCATCCCCAGGGATTTATCAGCTTTCATGAGAATCCAACTGATCCGGGTATAATAAAGGGGATTATAAGTGTCAGACAGGTTGTAATTGCTGAAGGACCCGTCTGCTCCTATTTCAGAACAAAGCCAGTGTAAACATTTTTCCACCATATTACGCGTTTCGGCTTTACCGTCAATAC
>JABDPK010000143.1 GCA_013042795.1 Saprospiraceae bacterium
GTGGAACACAATAACAAAACCTCCTTCTGCGGAACTCAGACCTAATCAAAAGGATTCCGATTCATTACCTGACTATGATATACTTGATATCATCTTATTCGAATATATTGAAAGGCGAAAGGGTCCAAAGGAAATTATTGCCATGGGTTATGATGAGCAATTGGTTAAACGGATTTTACGTTTGGTAAACATCAATGAGTTTAAAAGGTATCAGACTGCGCCGGTTTTAAGGGTGTCGGTCAAAGCATTTGGTGTCGGAAGAAGAATGCCGATCGTCGGAAAATACCTCAGTTAAGCAGTTTGAAAATTTATGCCTTGAATTTTTCGGAATATGAAACTTGATCTCTACTACATAGCTGTTTTTACCTGTATTATTTATTTAAGTCTATTTTCTGCATGTAGTATAGCCCCATCAAATAATGCACCGGATGTCAGTGGTATTCAACTGGATGGCTTTAGTTTCACGAGGTTTGACAGGGAAGTGGCGTCACTGGACACAAACAATATTCAATCGTCATACGAGGAAATGATGAAGCGTCAGCCTTATATTACAGAACTGTATTTTGAAAAGCTATTGTCTTTTCCTTCTGACAACGAGGACAGTTTATATCATTATATCAGCCAGTTTCTCCAGGCCGAAAGTATTGCAAGGTTAAATGATACAATAGGTCATCTTTTTGAAGGTACTGCAGAGATTGAAAATGACCTTCAGAAAGGGTGTCAGTATCTCAAGTATTATTTTCCTGAATACCAAACCCCGCATTTCTATACATTTCAAACTGAATTCGGATACCAGGTCGTTATTTTTTCAGACGGGGAAAGAGATGGTATTGGTTTGGGTCTGGATTATTTCCTGGGGGAAGACTTTGATTATAAACTAATTGATCCCAGGAATCCTGTTTTTTCGGATTATATGATCCGTACATATAACAGGGATCATATTGTCAAAAGAGCATTTGATGTGATTGTTGAGGATCTGGTCGGAGATCCGCCCGGGAAAAGATTTATTGACCTGATGATTCATGAAGGAAAAAAAATGTATTTGCTTGATCAGCTATTACCTCATTTAAGTGATACGGTTATAAGCGGGTTTTCAGAAGATCAATTGAAATGGCTCAACCAAAATGAACTTGAGATGTGGAGTTTCTTTATCGATAAAGAAATGATCTACAATACAAACCTGAATAACAACATGAAATATCTTAGCCCTGCCCCTAATTCCCAGGGTATGCCACCTCAGGCTCCGGGAAGAACTGCCTGCTATATGGGATGGCAAATTGTAGATGCCTTTATGCGCCGCCAGCAAGACTTCAAACTACCTGATCTGTTGAATTATATGGATTCCCAGAAGCTGATGGAATTGTCACGATATAAACCACCCAGGCGATAATTATTATATTTTTGTAAGAAAATACGTTTAATTATTTATTCCAAAATCTGAAATTATGAGTAATCGTACAATTCCTGTGGTTGACCTTTCAATGTTTGTGAACGGGTCTTTCGAAGAAAAGAAAGCATTTGTTCAGGAAATTGGAATAGCCTTCCATGAAGTGGGCTTTGTTGCTGTGAAGAATCATGGTGTGCCCAAACCATTGATCGATAAATTCTTTGAAGTATCCAAGTCGTTCTTTAGTCTTCCTGTTGAAACAAAGAAGAAATATGAAAACGAAGAGCTGGCTGGACAAAGAGGATATACTTCATATGGCAGAGAACATGCCAAGCAATCCAATGTTGCTGATTTAAAAGAGTTTTTTCAAATCGGCCAGTTTGTTGATGCCGATGATCCAAGAAAGTCAGAATATCCTGATAATGTTAATGTCACAGATATTCCGGAATTCAATGAAGTCAGTCACGATTTATATAAATCATTTGAGAATGCAGGTGGTCATTTATTAAGGGCTATTGCCTTATACCTGGATCTTGATGAAACTTATTTTGAAAAGAAAATTGAGAAAGGGAACAGTATCCTTAGAACAATCCATTATCCCCCCATTACATCAGAGCCAAAAACAGCTATCCGGGCAGAGCAGCATGAGGACATTAACTTGATTACATTATTGGTAGGTGCGTCCGCAGGTGGCTTGCAGCTATTAAATACAGATGACGAATGGTGTGATATTGTACCTGAAGAAGATGAATTTGTCATTAATGTAGGGGATATGCTTCAGCGTCTTACCAACAATTACCTGAAGTCAACAACGCACAGGGTGGTGAACCCACCTAAACATTTATGGCACATCCCTCGTTTAAGTATACCTTTTTTCCTCCATCCCATCAGTGAAATGGATTTAACATGTCTGGAGAATTGTGTGTCTGAAGAAAGACCACTGGCATATGAACCTGTCACGGCTGGTGCGTATTTAGATGAAAGATTAAGGGAAATTGGCCTTAAGAAATAATACTTTTGCGGTCTTATAAAACTTTTTTGTTTAAATGGCAAAGTACAGAGAATTCGGTGGATTAAACCTCCCTGAAATAGATAAGGAAATACTTTCCTTTTGGGAGAGTCAGAATATTTTCGAAAAGAGTGTTGATCAACGCTCTAAAGACAATAGCTATGTGTTCTATGAAGGTCCCCCTTCAGCAAATGGGAAACCCGGTATTCACCATGTGATGGCCCGGACTGTTAAAGACCTGTTTTGTCGATTTCATACGATGATGGGTCAGCGGGTGGAGCGTAAAGGAGGATGGGATACCCATGGTCTTCCTATAGAATTGAACGTTGAAAAAAGGCTTGGCATTACAAAAGAGGATATAGGAACCAAGATCACAGTTGAACAATACAACCAGGAGTGCCGGACTACCGTCATGCAATTTAAAGACAGGTGGGATGACATCACACGAAAAATGGGATATTGGGTAGACCTGGATGATCCATATATCACTTTTGATAATGAATATATCGAATCTGTGTGGTGGTTGCTGGGCCAGCTTTACCAAAAGGATCTGCTTTACAAAGGATATACAGTACAGCCTTATTCACCTGCTGCAGGAACCGGTTTAAGTACTCATGAATTGAATATGCCGGGATGTTATCGGAATGTCAAAGACGTTTCTGTGACTGCACAATTCAAACTTACGAGAGATGAGAAGTCTGAGTTCCTGTACAATGGCCATGAAAATGAAGTTTATTTCCTGGCATGGACGACAACACCCTGGACATTGCCTTCAAACTGTGCGGTTGCTTTAGGTGCGAAGATCGAGTATTCACTGATATCCACATTTAATCCTTATACCAAGCAGCCTGTAACCGTCATTCTTGCTACAGACCTGATATCAAAGTACTTTAAGCCGGAAGGCGCTGAAATAGCACTGGACGATTTTGATCCGGCCGGAAAAATAATTCCTTACAAGGTGGTCGCTACAATGAAGGGGTCTGAAATGGAGGGTATCCATTACCACCAGTTGATGCCTTATGTACAACCGGAAGAAGGAGATGCTTTCAGGGCGATCCTGGGTGACTTCGTGTCTACGGAAGATGGCACTGGTATAGTACACACAGCTTCTGTTTTTGGATCAGATGACTATAAAGTCTGTCTTCAGAATAATGTTCCATCAATCCTTGTAAGACGGGGTAAAGAACTTGTTCCTCTGGTTGACTTGCAGGGTAGATTTGTTGAAGAGGTTGTCGATTTCCCCGGGGCTTATGTAAGGGCAGAATATTATGATAGTGAAACAAGAAATGCTTCCGGATTTGAATCGACGGACCTGCAGATTGCTGTTAAACTAAAACTTGAAAACAAAGCTTTTAAAGTTGAAAAGTATGAGCACAGTTATCCTCATTGCTGGCGGACTGACAAGCCTGTATTATATTATCCTTTAGACAGTTGGTTTATCAAAACTTCTTCGATGAAGGATAGGATGGCTGAGCTGAATAAAAGTATTAATTGGAAACCGGGACATACCGGTACAGGAAGATTCCAGGTATGGTTGGAAAACCTGCTAGACTGGAATTTGTCCAGATCCCGTTTCTGGGGAATTCCGCTTCCTATCTGGAGAACTGAAGATAAAGAAGAGGAGATTCTGATTGATTCAATTGAAAAACTGAGCCAGGAGATTCAAAAAGCAAATGAAACCCTTGGTCTCGAACAGGAAACGCCCCCTGACCTGCATAAACCATATATTGATAAAGTCATCCTTGTAAGTCCTTCAGGTAGGGAAATGAAAAGGGAATTGGACTTAATAGATGTTTGGTTTGATTCCGGGTCCATGCCATATGCACAATGGCATTATCCTTTTGAAAATAAGGAGCAATTTGAGAGGAATTTCCCGGCGGATTTTATTGCGGAAGGTGTTGATCAGACCAGGGGATGGTTTTATACCCTGCATGCTATTGCAGCCATGGTTTTTGATAGTGTGGCTTTCAAAAATGTTGTTTCCAACGGACTTGTACTGGATAAGAATGGACAAAAAATGTCCAAACGTTTGGGAAATGCTGTTGATCCCTTTGATACAATCGAAAAGTATGGAGCCGATGCCACACGATGGTATATGATGGCAAATGCCAACCCTTGGGATAATCTCAAGTTTGACAATGCAGGGATTGAAGAGGTAAAAAGAAAATTCTTTGGTACGCTTTATAATACATATTCCTTCTTTGCATTGTACGCAAATATTGATGGTTTTAACTATAGTGAACCGGATGTACCATTGGCAGAAAGAGCTGAAATCGACAGATGGATCATATCTCTTCTGAATACGCTGAAGGAAGAAGTCAGGAAAGAATATGCCAATTATGAACCTACACGTGCTGCACGACGAATACAGGATTTTGTAGAGTCACATTTATCTAACTGGTATGTCAGGTTATGCAGGAGACGTTTCTGGAAAGGAGAATATACAAAGGATAAGGTAGCAGCATATCAGACTTTGTATACATGTCTGAAAACCATTTCAAAACTAATGGCACCTGTTTCTCCATTTTTTGCTGATTGGTTGTTTCGCAATTTGAATAATGTTTCAGGATCAGAAGATCACGAATCTGTGCATCTGTCATTATTTCCTGTAGCTGATTCAACAGCTATAGATAAAGACCTTGAACAAAGAATGAGTTATGCTCAAAGGATTTCTTCTCTTGTTCTATCTCTTCGAAAGAAAGAAAAGCTGAGGGTAAGACAACCATTAAATAAGATATTGTTGCCTATCCTGGATCAAAAATTTGAAGCACAGGTCCATGCTGTTGAAGATCTGATCCTGCATGAAGTCAATGTCAAAGAATTCGAATATATCAAGGATGCCTCGGGCGTCATCAAGAAAAGAATTAAACCCAATTTCAAAACGCTTGGAAAACGACTTGGTCGTCATATGAAGACCGCCAGTCAGACAATAATGTCGCTAAATAGTGATCAGATCGCAGAAATTGAGAAAACCGGAATGTTCATGTTACAAGTGGATGGAGAGCAATTTGATTTGACGATCGAAGATTTCGAAATATCCGCCGAGGAAATTCCTGGATGGCAAGTGGCACAGGATGGTGAAATTACTGTAGCACTTGATATCAATTTAACAGAAGAGTTACTTGCTGAAGGTATGGCCAGGGAACTGGTAAATCGAATTCAGAATGCAAGGAAGGACAAAAACTTTGATGTTACGGACAGAATACTTGTTGAACTCCAGGACCATTCAGGTATCAAGGATGCCATCGGCAGGTTTTCAGATTATATAAGGAATGAAGTCCTGGCAGATTCAATACAACTTGTGGAAGATGGACATGGAGAATCCATATCCTTACCGGGAGACATTGAAATCCTGATGGATGTTGTTAAGTCATGATCCAAGACATCAGACTTTTGTGAAAGTCTTTGTCCGCATCCTGTTTTCACCAATTATTTGATAGAAATAATTTGATGCTATTAATTGGGAAGTATCGATTCGTATTTCATGTTTTCCTTCGGTGAATTTACGATTGGTAATCACCCTGATCTTTTGTCCCATAGCGTCAAAAAGGTTTATCCTGATATTTTCTCCTGGTGTATCAAATTGAATCGTCAGCCAGTTTGTGCATGGATTTGGAAAACATTTACTTTCAAATATTTCAAGTTGATTTTCGATGGTTGATGTTGACTGGCAGGAATTAATGATCGGGATATAATCAAAATCATCAAGGAAAATCTGCTTTATTTCGGATTCAGATACATCAAACCAATCCATCATTACAGATCCAAATACATTCCTGAAATCAAACTGCATCGGAACACCAGTCTGAATATCCGGGTTGTCAGGTAATTCAGGACTTGTTCCTATGATACCTGGGTTCAAACATGTTCCAAACACCATCACCGGAGCAGCTGTACCGTGATCCGTGCCAAGACTGTCATTGGACCGTATCCGTCTGCCAAATTCCGAGAATGTCATCGTAATGACACGTTCTTCCAATCCAAGCAATGCAAGGTCATCCTGGAAGGCTTCTACGGCATTTGATAAAGAAGATATCAATTCGGCATGTTCTCCTGTCGTAGGGTTTCCATCCAGTACCTGATTGGCATGCGTATCAAATCCCCCAATATTGGCAATGTAAATTTTAGTTCTGAGGCCCCCACTCATAAGCAAAGCAATAATTTTAAGTTGTTGTGCAAGGGCATTATCATCTTCATACATAGCAGACAAATTTCCGCCTCGTTCTGCTGCGTCACTTACATTGTCGCCATATGCATTCGATTGTGATATGATCTCACGCAGAAAATCAAGTTCCTTTCCATAGGGTGTGTCCGGTGCAATATCCGATCCTCCGTCGGCTAATGGAGCCAGTGAAAAAGGATCTCTTAAAGCAATACTGAAATTTACATTTGATGACTGGCAGTTTTCATGCACAGCTGAACCGATAGAAATTGCAAATGGGTCAGGACAATCCTCATTCGGGTATCCATCGGGATAAGAAGGATGCCTGTTTTCGAAGTAGCGTCCCACCCAGCCTGTCGTCCAGAATTCATCAGCTGGTGATCCTGTATTCCAGATATCTGTTGATCTGAAATGGGAACGATTTTGATTAGGATATGCAACATCCTGTACGATCGCCATCCTGGCATTGTCATATAAGGATTTAATCCCTTCCATATTCGGATGGAATGCGGTGCTCTGATCAATATTCAACAGCTGGTTTTCTGGGATCAGGATATTGGATCTTACATTACCGAGTATGTCATATTTGTCCAGGGGGATGATGGTATTTAAACCATCGTTCCCTCCGTTAAGTTGAATCAGTACCAATACATTGTCATTATCACCATTGATCGAATTAAATAAGGCGTTTTTGCTGAATGCCGATAAAGGCATACCATTCAACAGGAATGGTAATGATATGGCAGATGTCGACTGAAGGAATGATCTTCTTTTCATTGTTTCAGATTTAAAGGTTAACTGAGGTAATATTCCGGCATGCTGAACATAGAGGTAAATAATGCACGCAGTTTGGTGAGAACGGCCTGTTTTTTATCTTCATTTTCAGGATCCCCGAGGTAGTCAGAGTATTCAACCGTCCATTCGAAGTCAGGCAAACCAGGAATCAATATCTCTTTCAGGAAATCTTTTTGAAGATCAGTTATACCATTTGGAAAAATACTATTGGTGATCTCGTAAATCAAATCATTGGGATCATATGGATTTGAGAGTTCAGAAATATATTCCAGGAGATCAATGGTCAGTGCAAAATCACCAATGGCAACATTTCCTGAAACGATCAGGTTCGTAATATTTTGCCTGTTGGCTAAAGTCACTGAATTGATCCAGATGCGGTAAAATAAAGGTGCCTGGTAATAGGCCTTCCAACCGGCCACACCCGGCGGTTCGAAATAAACCATTTCCAACGTTTCAAATACATTGGTCAGCCTATTCAGGATTCTATATTGTAATAAGAGATTACCAGGTAATTGAACTTTATGATGAATCAGCATATTGAAGAAGAAATCAACTGGATTCTTTATC
>JABDPK010000144.1 GCA_013042795.1 Saprospiraceae bacterium
TTTCCACTCAGGTCATTTGATAAAACATCAAACCGGGAGTTATCCGTACTTCCTTCTTCCCAGGTCAGGAAATAATTGCTCTTATCTGTAAAAAGACTATAATAAGGATTTAGCTGCTCTTCCTCCCAGTTCTTATACAAGTGTTTGTCAAGCTCTCCCTTATTCCTGATTCCATAGAATAATAAATAATCAGATGAATCCCAGGGGCCATCAGAACTGGTAAATATGACTGTTTGTTGTCCAAAATGATAAAGCTGTAGTTCAGATCCTGAGATCTGATCAACCGGAATGCCATTATCAAGTAAATCCTGGTAAGTTATTTTATATATTCCATCCTGATCTACCGATACTTTCAGATAGTCCTTGTTATAATCTATCCATTCGTTACCATACAAAAGCTGTCCGTTAATATTCATCTGGGCAGATAACCCAAATGCAATAAGAATAAAAACAAGGAATAACAGGAGTTTTCTCATTCTATCATAAATTTCCAATCGATAAAAATACATTAAATATTTTTATAATATGTATTCGGCTTACGGTTAGTTGCTTACAAGTACATAGGAAGGTAGCTCAATAAGCCGTAATTCTCTAACCCATTAATATTCAAAAAGTTAAGTCAAAAAAACATGAAATTGTTCAGAGTCTCAACTATTTAACGAGACTTAGTCTTATTATTTACATTTCACACGCTTCTTCGCACACTATTTCATAGTTCCGGATAATGAAAATAAATGTGTCAGAATTTATCTAGTTTGCATGAAATTTTTCAGTTGATTGAACTTATTTGGTCAATAGTGATTTTTTCTTTCTTTGCCCAAATTTATTTTTGGTTTAGAGTCTTCCGCAACCTGAACAATTGCCAGGAAAACCAGCCTGACAGAAGCATTTTACCTCCCGTTTCCATCATTATTTGCGCTAGAAACGAAGATGTGAACCTCAAAAAAAATCTTCCTGATCTACTCTGCCAAAACTATAATGATTTTGAGGTCATTGTGGCTAACGACTTTTCTACAGATAACTCAGAAAATATTCTTGAACAATTATCTTCTCAATTCAAAAGACTTAAGTTCTTTAATGTAAAAAAGGATATACCCGGCAAAAAACAAGCCCTGATTGAAGCATTAAATAAGGCAGCTAATGACTGGATTTTGCTCACAGATGCAGACTGTGTTTCTGAAGGAACCGACTGGATCAAATCCATGATGAATTCAGTTAAAAAAGATACAACCAAAATTGTTCTTGGTTATAGTCCCTCTCTATACGGCTCTAAATTACTCTCAAAGTGGAGTCATTTTGAAACCTTTATAACAGCTGTCCAGTATTTGTCGTTTGCCATGAAAGGCATGCCATATATGGGTGTTGGAAGGAACCTCCTTGTAAATAAGGAAATCTTCAACTCAGGTGTTCTTAAAAGGCATTTGGATATTGCCGGAGGAGATGATGACCTAAGCATCAACAGTCGCGCAAATGCCTCGAATACCATTGCCTGCTGTACTCAAGAATCATTCATGAAGACCTTCCCCCCAGACTCCTGGTTAGACTACATCAGGCAGAAAAGGAGACATTATTCTACAGCCCACAGGTATCGTCTTAATCATATCATCTTATTATCCCTATACTCATTGAGCCAGGTTGGATTCTATCTTGGTACTGTTGTTTTATTGGTGTATTACCCAATCCTTTCATTAACCATTGTTTTTTTTAGGTTGGTCCTGGTAACACCTGTAGCTAAATCCCTTATAAAAAAACTTAATTCGCCTCTTCCTGTATTATTGTTTATCGTTTTCGACTTTTTACAAGCTGTTTACTATACTATATTTAGCTTTGCTGTATTGTTCCCTAAGAAAAACACATGGAATTGAGTTTCGAAAATACTGTTCTGAAATATTTTCCTCAGCTGACTGACAATCAAAAAAGTCAGTTTCTTCAGTTGAAGAAGCTTTACGAAGATTGGAACGATAAGATTAATGTTGTCTCTAGAAAAGATATAAATGCCCTATACCTGCATCATGTATTACATAGTATGAGCATAGCAAACTTTATTGATTTCAGTGAAGGCACTCGTATTCTTGACTTAGGCACTGGTGGTGGGTTTCCGGGAATTCCGTTAGCCATTTTATTTCCTGAATGTAATTTCCTGTTGATAGATGGAAAAGCAAAGAAGATTAAGGTCGTTAATGAAGTCATCGAGGCTCTCGGGCTTGAAAACAGTTTAGCCCGACATAAACGATCTGAAGAACTCAAAATGACTTTCGACTTTGTTCTTGCGCGTGCTGTTACAAAACTTGAACGACTGGTCCCACAATCACAACATCTGATTTCAAAAACACATAGAAATTTCATACCCAACGGATTGATCGCTTTAAAAGGGGGAAATGTTGAGGATGAAATTAAAGATCTTGGAAAAGGATATGATGCTGAAGTCATTCCAATCAGCAAGTTTTATGATGAAGAGTATTTCAACGAAAAATATATAATTTACCTACAGATTTAAACTTTCCTGTAAATGCGTGAAATTCTTTCTACAATAATATTCAACCTGGCAGGACAAAACATAACTCTGGGTCAGGTAATCCTGGTTATTCTGATCATCAGCGCTATTTCATATAGTTATGTGTTTATTCTTAAAAAGTTCTTCCGATTTGAAAATCAGGAAGAGCACGTTTCGGTCAAAGACAGGAAGAACCTAAGAACTGGTTTGCTTTGGACCTTCCTGGTTTTATTTATCCTGCTTGTTATTTTGACTTTAAAGCTGGATTTCTCTTTTTATACTGGCGATAGTTTTGATCTGAAATTCAGTCTTATTTTAAAGGTAATCCTGCTGGTACAACTGGCCAGGCTCTTGGATCTGGTGATCACCAACATAATTGTTAAAAACTACATTTTAAGGCGTAGTAATGACAAATCGGGATCTAGTATATTCAGTAAAACCACAGAGGATTCTTTAGGAAAAACGATCAGTTTCTTGTTTTATACCCTTGTTACCCTCTTTATCCTGCAAAACTTTAACCTTGACTTCACCCTGTTTGAAAGAAACATTAATGACGTACAGGTAAGCTTCAAGGTGTCCAATATCCTTCACGCTGTCCTGATAATTTTATTCGCCAGGATAATAATCTGGATTTCCATACACGTCGTGCTTTATAATATTTACAAAAACAAAGGCATTGATGTCGGCTCCCAGTTTGCTTTCAATCAACTTGTCAAATATGTCATATATGTTTTTGCAATTCTGATGGCTCTTGATGCCATTGGCATTAACATGACGCTTCTCCTTGGTGGTGCAGCCGCCTTGTTGGTTGGTATTGGCCTTGGCCTTCAACAAACATTTAATGATTTCATATCAGGAATTGTTTTATTGTTTGAAAGAAGTGTTTCCGTAGGAGATGTCTTAGAATTTGAAGGTACTGTTGGAACAATAAAAGAAATTGGATTAAGATCATCAATTGTAGAAACAAGGGAAAATATAAGCTTAATTGTTCCAAACCACTTACTGGTTAACAACAAGGTCATAAACTGGACCCATTTTAGCGATAAAGTGCGGTTTGAAATCAATATTGGTGTAGCTTATGGTTCGGACGCTGCATTGGTGAAAAAAATTCTGCTTGACATCGCAGACCAAAATCCATATGTCCTGCAATACCCTTCTCCAATTGTGCGTCTCAAACAATTCGGAGAATCTTCCCTGGATTTTACTTTGTATTTTTTCTCAAGAAATTATATGGTCATTGAAGATATTAAAAGTGATATCCGCCTGGAAATAAACAGGATGTTCAATGAATTCAATATTACAATTCCATTCCCTCAAAGGGATGTACACATGAAGTCTTCCTAGAAATTACGGGCTTTCAGAAAAGCAATGCTTTTGATGATATCATCATGCAAGACTCTGTCTTCATTAAGTTTTGGAACATGTTCCCGATAATTATCAATGATAGTTGAAAGTGCAGGGCTGCTTTTCAATGGACGTCTGAATTCCAGTGCCTGGCAGGCGACCATAAGTTCAATTGCCAGCACCTTATATACATTTTCAACGATACGGTATGTTTTTGTAGCTCCATTAGCTGCCATGCTTACATGATCTTCCTGGCCCTTGCTTGACACAATAGAGTCAACTGAACTCGGAGAACACAGTTGTTTGTTCTGACTAACAACAGAAGCTGCAGTGTATTGCGTAATCATCATTCCAGAATGTAACCCGCTTTGTGCAGTCAGGTAATCAGGTAGTCCCCTGCTTCCTTCAATGAGCTTGTAAGTGCGCCTTTCTGAGATATTCGCCAGTTCTGCCAAAGCTATTCCCAGGAAGTCCAGGGAAAGAGCCAAAGGCTGTGCATGAAAATTACCTCCGGATAATATTTTATCTTCTTCAGTGAAGACATTCGGGTTGTCTGTAACAGCATTTAATTCATTTTCAAATGTATTCAACACGTGCTCTATTGCATCAAAGCTTGCACCATGTACCTGGGGAACACACCTGAAGGAATAAGGGTCCTGAACCCCATGCTTGTGGCCTTTCAACACCTCACTACCCTCAAGTAATTCAAGTAACCTGGCGGCTACAACCTTTTGTCCGTTATGCTGTCGAATATTTTGGATGTCTGGGTCGAATGGGTCAAGGGAACACTGGTAGGCTTCAATAGACAAAGCAGTTATTAGGTTGCACCAGTACATTAGGTTTCGGGTGTGATAAGCACTCCAGATACTATATGCCAATGAAAACTGGGTCCCGTTTATAAGGGCCAGGCCTTCTTTGGAAGACAACCTGAAGGGTTCAATGCCCAATTTATTGAAAAGATCATTTGTGCTATGTTTGTTTCCCTCGTACCATACTTCACCCTTGCCAATGATGGGTAGACTCATATGCGCCAATGGAGCTAAATCACCGGAAGCACCAAGAGATCCCTGTTGATATATTATCGGGGTTATTTTCTGATTAAAAAGTCCAATCATTTTATTAATCAGGTTCAACCTGACACCAGAATACCCGAAAGAAAGGTTTTTAATTTTAAGAAGAAGAACAAGTCTGGCGATTTCTACCGGCACTATTTCACCTACCCCGGCAGCATGTGAAACGATAAGATTATACTGGAGTTGTTCTGTCTCCTCACGATTGATCTCAACATCACAAAGTGAACCAAATCCGGTATTTACACCATAAATTTTTTCATGGCTTTTTGCCATTCTGCGCTCCAGGTAAGACCTGGTTTTCTGAACTGCTTTTATCGATTCCTCAGACAGCTGGATGTCAAATTCATCTCTGAAATATATAAACAATTCATCCAGTTTAATCTTGTGTGGGGATATCGTTGTGATCTTTGACATCTTCAGAAGATTAGCAGACTAAGGTAGGTTTTTCGTCCCTGATTTTAAACCCCATTATCCTTTTTCTTATTGTCTTCTTTGTTTATTTCATCTACTGCCTTTTGAACGTCATCAGCCGCTTTCTTTAACTTGTCCGCCTTTGTCTTTTTTTCTTTATCAGGCGCTTTTGGCAAATCCTTTGAATCTGTCGCCTTATCAGTAAAAGTGAACCCTTTTCTGTCGGTTCCTACATAAATGGTTTCTCCGGGTGTAAATTCTCCACCCAATACTAATTTCGACAATTCATTTATTATCTCTCGTTGGATCACTCTTTTTAAAGGACGTGCACCAAACTGGGGGTCATATCCAAGATCTGCAAGCAAGGTCATAGCTGATTCTGAAAACTCTATTTCCATTTCCTGTTGTTTAAGGTTCTTCCTTAATTTTTTCAGCAACAGGATAGCGATCTTTTTAATTTCTTCTTTTGTAAGAGGCAAAAACATTATCTGCTCATCAATCCTGTTCAGGAATTCGGGCCTTAATGTTTCCTTGAGCAATTCAAAGACCTCCACTTTTGTTGTTTCAATGATATCAACCCGATGTTCATCACCAACTGCCTCGAGGTCTTCAAAATTTTCCAGAATCACTTCAGATCCCATATTAGATGTCATAATAATAATGGTGTTCTTGAAGTTAGCAACCCTACCTTTATTATCAGTGAGCCGGCCGTCATCCAGCACCTGGAGCAATATATTGAATGTATCAGGATGCGCCTTTTCTATTTCATCTAGCAATATGATTGAATATGGCCTTCTTCTGACTGCTTCTGTAAGTTGTCCTCCTTCATCATAACCCACATATCCCGGAGGAGCTCCTACAAGCCTTGAAACTGAGTGTTTTTCCTGAAATTCACTCATATCAATCCTGGTAATCGCTCTTTCATCATCAAATAATACTTCCGCTAGTGTTTTTGCCAATTCGGTTTTTCCTACACCTGTAGGGCCCAGGAAAATGAAAGAACCAATCGGTTTATTAGGATCAGACAAGCCGGACCGGGATCTTCTGATAGCATCAGATACAGCCACAACAGCTTCCATTTGACCAATCAGTCTCTTCCCGATATCGTCTTCCAGGTTTAGTAGTTTCTGCTTTTCACTCTGCATCATTTTGCTGACAGGTATTCCCGTCCATCTTGATACGATATCTGCAATATCATCAGCAGTAACTTCCTCATTTGTGAACCTTGACTCTTCAGATATCTTCTCCAGTTTTTCCTCGGCAGCCATTAGCATGGCTTCCTTTTCCTTCAACTCACCATACCTGATTCTTGCAACTTTCTCATAATCGCTGTCTCGCTCTGCCAACTCTGCTGAATGTTCGAGGTTTTCAATTTCCTTCTTAATATTCTGAATGGTATCAACTATTTCCTTTTCATTTTTCCATCTTGCATTCAGTGACTCAAGTTTTTCTTTAGCATTAGCAATTTGTTCAGCAATAAACTTGAGTTTCTTTTCATGCCCCTCTCTTTTGACAGCTTCTCTTTCGATTTCCAATTGCCTGACTTTACGGTCCATTTCATCTATCTCCTCGGGAACACTGTCAAGTTCAAGCCTTAATTTGGCAGCAGCCTCATCAATAAGATCTATAGCTTTATCCGGTAGTTTCCTTTCTGTAATATATCGATGAGATAATTCAGCGGCTGCCACAAGCGCTTCATCCAGGATTTCGATTTTATGATACATCTCATATTTCTCCTGTATACCTCTTAGAATAGAAATTGTGTCTTCTGTGCTTGGTTCATCTACATAAACTGTTTGGAAGCGACGGACAAGCGCCTTGTCTTTCTCAAAGTATTTCTGGTATTCGTCCAGGGTTGTAGCGCCTATGGTTCGCAACTCTCCCCTGGCTAAAGCAGGTTTTAAAATATTGGCTGCATCCATGGCACCGTTACCGCCTCCGGCACCAATCAAAGTGTGGATCTCATCTATAAATAGAATTATTTCTCCATTTGAAGTATTTACCTCCTTAATGACCGCCTTAAGTCTCTCTTCAAACTCTCCTTTATATTTAGCACCAGCAATGAGTGCAGCAATATCCAGTGTATATATTCTCTTGGATAAAAGTTTTTCAGGAACGTCTTGCTTTACGATCCGCCAGGCTATACCTTCAACAATTGCTGTTTTACCTACACCGGCATCACCAACCAGTATCGGGTTGTTTTTTTTCCTTCTCGAAAGTATATGCAACATTCTTCTGATCTCTTCATCTCTTCCGATAATTGGATCAAGTTTGCCTTCTTCTGCCCTGTTGCAAAGATTGATGGCGAACTTCTTTAAAGCATTGTACTCATTTCCTCCACTCTGAGAATCAATTTTCCTTCCCTTCCTTAATTCTTCTATGGCTTTGACCATTCCTTTCTCTGTAACCCCGGCGTCTTTCAGTAACTGTGCTGCTTTATCTTTTCCTGTGATAATCCCGATCAAAATCATCTCCAGAGAAATAAACTCATCCTCGAAAGATTTCATTTTCTTTTTAGCTCTTGCCAAAGCCTGGTTCGCATCGTTTGTCAAATATTGTTTGTCTGAACCTTCAACTTTAGGGTATTTGGTAATAGCTTCATCAATCTGCCTTTGCAATGATGCCAGGTTTACATCAAGTTTTTGAAATAAAAATGCGCTTAACTCCTCATCAGTTTCAAAGATACCTTTCAACAGATGCGTCGTATCCACTTGTTGTTGATCAAAACTACCAGCGATTTGCTGTCCCTTCAAAATAGCTTCTTGCGCCTTTATTGTAAAATTATCGTATGTCATTCTATTTGTTCATTTAATTAATATCCGTCAAAACAGATTCCAATTATAAAAATATCCCTTTCAATAGTCATTTTGGCAGAAAGTATAGCATTGATCAGTCATTTTGTCGATCTGTTCATCTACACTGAATAATAAACATTCTAAAACGAACCCAGGTAAATAATGACCGAAATCTATTCAACTTATCCGGGGTTGTCCTATTGTTGCGTTACCTGATTCTTGAAAGATCCATTTTAAGCAATACTGCAATCATAATACTGAAGCTCAATAATGAAGATCCTCCTTTACTCATAAGCGG
>JABDPK010000145.1 GCA_013042795.1 Saprospiraceae bacterium
AATTCGAGCATTACTGTACTTATTGCAGACATACCACTTTCAAAGACGGCACCTTCAGCAGCTTTGTCCCACAGGCATAAGCGATTCTCGAGTATTTCCAGGTTTGGATTATTGATCCGGCTATAGATCAGACCTTGTTCTTCCTGAATTCCTTTTTCCCGCAAACCGTAAGCCAGTTCGAAAAAGGCTTTGCCTTCTTCTGCTGAATGAAAACAAAAAGTAGAAGTCTGGAATATTGGTGGCTTGACAGCGCCTTCAGACAGTTGGGGTTTGTAGCCGTAGGACATCATCAAACTCTCGGGGTGCATCCTGTGTTTCATTTTTACTCCTTTTACTGTAAATTTATGATTGAAAGGAATAATTATCAATAGCTTATAATGAATAATTAAATATTCCTGAACATGAAACTAAAAGCCACAATAAGTATGGCATATAGTACTGATTGAATGTACAAAAAGGAAAAATTCCTATGATAAATCTCGACGAAGTAGATAAGTGTATTCTTGAGTTTTTACAGTCTGATGCCAAGATGAATATCAAAGAATTGGCAGAGCAACTCAATATGACTAAAACCCCGGTTTATGAGCGTATCCGACGCCTTGAACAATCCGGTATTATTAAAAAATATGTGGCCATCATCGATGATAAAAAAGTCAATTCCCATATGGTTGTATTTTGCTCGGTTAACCTGGAAAGCCAGCACCTGGAAAAGATTAAATCCTTCAGCCAGGCCGTCTCCGAAATACCTGAAGTCTTGGAATGTTACCTTCTAGGAGGAGAACATGATTTTTTGTTGAAAGTAGTTGTTAAAGACCTTGATGCCTACCACCAGTTTTCATCGGGCAAGCTGGCTGCATTGCCCAATGTGTCGCAGGTTAAGAGTACTTTTGTATTGAATGAGATCAAGCATTCTACGGTTTTTCCGATTGACTAGGTTGATGGGTCCAAACGGACAAGTTCCCACTAAGCAAGATGGCGGGCAAGAAATATATATTCCTTACAATAAGGCTATTTAATTCATATAGTTCCCTCCGCTCCTTTCACTCGGTCGGGAGGAAAAAACTAAGGTGACGTGGTCCGCAAAAATGTAAAATCTATTTTTCTCCCTTACCCCACACTCTGTCAACCGTCAACCACACTCAATACACCTCCAAACCCACACTGCCAACCGCCAACCGCACTCCGCCAACCGCACACCGTACTCTACCAACCTCACCCCAAACCCTTCAACCCTTCAACTCCTCAACTCTTCAACTCCTCAACTCCTCCCTCAATCTCCCCATAAACTCATTATAATTCACCTCAATCGTATGCCTTTTCTCTTTGAGGAATAACCTTTCTATCTCATCCGAATCTTGTTCGGCCAACGCAGCAATATTCTCAGGCATTGTCCACTTACCAGAGATATATTTTGCAGCCAATCGGGCTTGTGCGTCACTCGCTGGCCAGATTGCGCCCTGGGGTTGAAAGAGTCCGATAAAAATCAAGCTGGGATGAGTAGGATGAAACATACGCAGGTAGAGCGGTACCCGATCAGCATCAGAGTAATCCAGGAAGTTTGGATCGAAGAAAGGTGTGGCTATTTTGTAACCGGTAGCGAGGATGATGGTATCATAATCTTCGGTTTGACCATCTGTGAATTGAACTGCATGCTTATCAAAAGACTCAATACCACGTCTGGGATGAACCTTGCCGTGACGAATCTTGTAGAGGAGTTCAGAATTGACAGTAGGGTGGCTGTCGGTGGGGCCATGTTTCGGAGTAAGAAGACCGTAATTTTTATAGGATCCAACCTGCAGGTATAATCCTAGTTTTTGAAAGAAGCCTCTCATAAAGCGAGGTAACTTTTCCGTCGTCTCGTTGAAGATGTCGGTCGGTTTCCCCATCATGAATTTGGGGATTACATATTGCGCATGCCGTTGACTGATGGCAACGAAATCAGCGACACGGCTGATCTCAACAGCACAATCACATGCACTGTTTCCCATTCCTACAATCAGTACCCTTTGATCTTTAAAAGGTGCACTGGTTTTGTATTCATGACTATGCATGATCTTTCCGGAAAAATGGCCTGAAAATTCAGGAATCCTTGGTTCAGAATGATGCCCATTGGCGACCAGCAAGAAGTCGAATTTTTCAGGATTGCCATTTTCTGGAGTAATGGTCCATGTTTCGTTTTGATTCTTTACTACTGAACTGACTTTGGTATTGAAACGGATATATTGTTCAATGTCAAAGGTCTGAGCATAGGATTGGAAGTATGCCAATAGTTGTGTGTGAGAAGGATAGTCGGGGTAATGTTCCGGCATCGGGTAGTCCAGGTATTCTGACAATTTTTTCGAAGAAATGATATGAGTTGTTTCACAAACACTGGAATGTGAGATCTTTGGTGAAAAGATCCAATTCCCACCAATCTGATCATTTTGTTCAAAGCAGACGAGATTAGTTAATCCTGCTTCTGCAAGGTTTTTTATGGTGGTGATGCCAGAGCACCCGGCTCCGATAATGGCGATTCTTGGATTGTCTTTCTGCACTTGAGCTTATTCTTCAGGATGGCTTTGCCAGATGACATTCATGATCAGCCACTTACCGTCGATCTTGGCCAGGTGCATATAGTCAATACCCCATACCGCTGTAAGTTTGGCACTTGCTGTGCGGTCGTTGATGTCATAGATGTCTATTTCTTTGACTGAATCTTCATCGGCACTCTTTCCGTCTGTATTCCACCTTGCGGATAGGCTTACAAGTTGTTCGTAAGTCATATTGAGGTTGTCCCGGTATTCTCCTGTCTTGGGATCCTTCCAATAACCAATTTTTCGAAGATTAGGAGAGACACTACGTTCCATCCTTGTTGAATCGACGAGGTATAGTGCTTCAACATAGTCGAGTATAGCAGATTCTACCGCTGTATATTCTGACGTAATTTCTATATTGCTTTCTGCCTTGCTTTCAGAAAAGAATGCATCCTGGGCTTGTGTTAAATGGCAGGATAAACTTAGAAACAGTATTAAAAGTGATTGTTTTGTCATCAGATATTTTTCTTTAAAGATATAGATATTATAGAATGCTATTGGATCATTCTAATCCCTTTATGTTATGCTTTGGTATATTTGAATGAGTTCATAACTATGAACTATGTTTATCCAAAATTATATTTTATGTATAGGATGCCTATATATCTATCTGCATTGTTTTCAATATCGATATTCATATCATGTACTGGTCAAGGTGATATAGTCTTAGATGGCTCACCAAATTTCGTTTTCCAGGACAGTAAGGATAATTATTGGTTTGGTCTCGTTGGGAATGGAGTATACAAATCGGATGGTCAGCATAATCATCACTTCACTATGAAACATGGATTATGCAGCAACACAATATTGGGAATTCAGGAAGATATGAATGGTAATTTATTATTTGAAAGTGCTGATTGTATGAGTAAGTATGATGGGAAGACATTCAAAGACCTTGAGATCATTGATACTCCAGCAACACATAGTGATTGGAAACTGGAAACCGGTGATCTCTGGTTCCGGATGGGCTGGAATAATGATGGTCCGTTTCGTTACGATGGAGACAAACTATATGCGCTTAAATTTCCGCCTATCCCAAGAGCGGATTCTTTTTACATGAAATTCCCCAATGCATCATGGAGTCCTTATGATTTATATAGTTTGTATCGGGATCATCATGGCCATATATGGTTTGGTACATCTGCATTGGGTGTCTGTCGCTATGACGGGAACTCTTTAGCCTGGTTCTACCAGGCAGACTTATCGAAAGCAAATAATGGCGGTGATTTTGGTTTCCGTTCTATGATTGAAGATGATAAGGGAAACTACTGGATTAATAATTCCAGGTATCAGTTCAGATTCAAGTCTGGTTATAAAGAGGATAATGGAGAGCACAAGTTGATCTATGAGAAAGAGGAAGGAGTTGGATTCAAGAAAGAAGATAATAAATTGTTTTTTCCATTCTTTATGTCCATGGTTCAGGATGATAAGGGTTTCATTTGGGGTGCCAGTTATAATGATGGTGTGTGGTGTTTTGATGGGAATTCATTAAAACATTACCCGGTAAGAATAAATGGCAAGATGGTTGATTTGTTTTCGATGTATAAGGATAATCATGGTGTCATTTGGGTGGTTTCGCATAAGGAAGGTTTGTTTAGATTAAAAGGAAATGATTTTATTAAGTTTGGGTCATAAGGCTACATTTTTCGGGTTATATGATCGTTTATAATCTAAGTTGATTATCAAGGGAATTCGGAAAGAAGAGCACCAAATTCTGATTATCCAGTTGACACAGAAAACAGCAATCTCAAAAGTTTTATGAAAAAAGCAATCATCATCTTAATTACAGTTTTCGTTATAAATGTAAATCAAACAATAGCCCAGGATGCAAGAAACAATTCATTCGGGATCAGTATCAATCCTTTTGTGGTTGTACCTGAAAAAAAGATTGAGCATTTAAATGAAACAACTGTTGAATTAAATGTAGCCCTGGGATTTGTTTACTTCAAGGATATAAGCCCAAAAATCAGACTTGTATCCGGATTAAATTATTCTCAAATAAGTTTTAGTCAAAAGGATTATTCGCCCTTGTGGCCTTCGGATCACAATGGGAGGGGAGGAGCTCTGTTGGAAAAGTCATGGAAACAGGATAATTATAAGAGTCACTACTTAGGTCTTCCAATTAATCTTAATTATAGTTTTCTTAAACAGAAAAACAGCTTGTACGCAAGTCTGGGATTCGAATATATGCTGGATATTAAAAACGAACTGAATACAGTAAATTTTATATGCGGGCAGGAAAGAACAGACATAAGTACTTCACCAGGATATGATAATAACAACCTCTCCAAATTAATATTTGGTATAGGATATGAAATTTCAAATTCAAACTACTTTAAACTATTGATAGAACCAGAATTTGAATATTATCTTAATAGCCTTTATAAAGATTTACCATTGTACTCGAATTCAATAATTACTTATGGAGTAAACTTTAAAGTAATGTTGGAATAAAAATTAATCATAGACAGATTCAACAGCCTTGAATATTCTTTTAAGGGGCAAAAGAAACTTTTCATTGTAAGAGTAGTAGGAAAATGTATTTTGTAGAAAATAATCAAGAATAAATTCTACTGCTCATCTTACTACAGCCTTAAATTAGGAGCGATAAACTAATAAACGCTTTAACTCATTAACTCCTCACTATACCGAGCCATCCCCTGCGCCCACAAATCATAACACAACCCGGAAGGGTGGACCCCATCACTAAAGAAGTCATCGGTTGATAATTCACTATTATCTGTTGCTATCCATTCATCTACACGGATAGGTTCTGAATTGAAATAGACATTATCATGTTTATTGGAAACAGATATAAGTACCTCATTGAATATCGAAATAAGTCTACCAAGTGCAAACTGGAGCAGGGAAGTCAGGGCGGGAAACTCTCTGACAGGAGGTAGATTGATAAAGACAAGGGGTGTATCAGCTTGCGTTTTTCGTATCGAGTTAATAAATCTTTTGATATTTCTTTTCCATCCCCATGGCGTATTCAGGGTGAATGTATCATTGGCCCCAGTGCCGACAAGGATAAGGTCAAAGTTCTCTCCAGGTATTTGAGGAACGAGCTCGTTTGTAATTTGTTTAATCGTAAACCCGCTTTTGGCGATGACTTGCCATTTGACATTGACTCCTGTTATTTCTGAAAAATGATGGGCGAACCTTCCTGCAAAACCATTGATGTGTTTGTCCACGCCAACACCGGCCATTGTGCTTTCACCAAGAATGAGAATATTAATTTCTTTAGATAATTCTTTATCAACAGAGCCTGAAGGTTCTGATGCTTCGGGGAAGACGGTAATACGTTTTCGGATGTGGAGTTCCTGGTAAAGCATGACAGGGAGGAGGGGAATGTGCAGGATGGCAAGGATGAAATATTTTAGATATAACAAAGTGATAAATAATTAAATGATCAGGCTTGAAGTTACAAACTTCAGACGACGAAGAACAGAGCATAGAAACCATTTAATATCAGAAAACTTCAATTAATTCTGTATTTTGTTGTAGATGGACTCTTAAAGAATTAGTAAATATAGAATCCCAAGTAAAGTATCGAAATTACGAGGTAGTATATTCAATTAGATGGATTCCACATTATTTATTCAATAATTATCCATCATTCAGAACGTAATTCATACATACTCCTAGACTTTTCATCAATACTGAAAGTTGAAGCCATCCTTCTGAACTAATTTTGTAATGTGTTTATAATCAAGAATATGTATCACGAAAATTTATTCAAATAATTTTTAAAAACTAATACAATGAAAACAATATTCACAATTACCTTTATTATGTTCTCGGGCTTTTTTATTACTGGAAGTTATGCACAAGTTGACCTTATCAATGATGAATTCCCTGAAGCGCAGCAAGAGATAATGGAAACTTTTGGGGCCATCGCACAAAGTATAAAAGATGGAGACATGGATAAATTGATTTCTTTCCATGCCTATGGCCCAAAATTCACAGAGTTCAAGAATGGCGAACCCAGGAATGGGGGCGTAGCTAATGAAGAACACGAGAGAAGTGTTTTTGGATCAGTCACTGAAGTAGTTAAGTTCGACGCCAATGATCTGCAAATAGCAGTTTATGGTGATGTGGCCAATGTTACCTTCCATTCAGATTTCCACTTGAAATTTGGTGAAGAGTTAGCCATCATCAATCATCAGATCAGCTTGTTGTTTGTCAATACAAGTGAAGGCTGGAAAATAGTACATGAACACCATTCCCCTTTGAATATGGGTGAATGAATTCAAAAACCAACGGCAATTATATAAAAGTAATTCAATCAATACTAAAGGGATGGATTGACCCTCTCATTGTTTCAACATAAACATTGAGAAGGTCTTCTCTTTTTTCAATCGATAATAATTTTCTAGGTAAATGTATACACTCGTGAGTGCAGTTAAAGAACTAAGTGATTGCTTGTGAGTCTTCAGGCGGGGATGCCTGAAGAAACCTGCGGGGATGCCTGAAGAAACAAAGAACTACGTTTCGGTCAACATCCCACAATATTTAATACTCATAAAACTTAATGAACTTATCAACTACTCTGCCCGCCGAAACCCTGGTGGAGGAGGGATGAACTCATCAACTATTCTGCCCGCCGAAATCCTGGTGAAGGAGGGATGAACTCATCAACTACTCTGCCCGCCGAAATCCTGGTGAAGGAGAGATAAACTAAACCAAAGCCGTCCGCACCCTCACCGTCTCTTCACGATCAACAGTTTCATAGAGTAACATCTCCTTTGCATCGTCATCTTCAAATACTTCTTTGAGATTTTTAACGATACCGATAGGGACTTTAGCAGTATAGAAAATCTCTTTCCATTCCTTTGCAGTTCGGGATGCAATGATAGGTTTAAGCTCAGAGACCAGTTCAGACCTGGAATCAAGGCGTTGCTGATTAGTCAGGTAGGGTCCGGGATCGATACCTGTGACCTCGGCAAATCGCAGGAACTGATCATCTGTTCCTATAGCCAGAACAAGATATTTTGAATCGGCAGTTTGGAAGAGATCGCCATATGGAGAGATGTTAGGATGGAGAGATCCCATCCGTTCCGGAATATGGCCGACCATGAGCCAGTTGGTGGCCTGGTTGATCAGGGAGGCTAAAGCGGCCTGGTACAGGGAAACAGAAATTTCTTTTCCTGCACCGGTTTTCATGCGCTGGATCAAAGCTACAAGGATGGCTTCCTTGAGATGGTGTGCAGCTAATATATCAATCATGGCCACCGGCATCCGAACCGGGTGACCGTCTTTGTCTCCGGACATGGACATGTAACCAGTCTCTGCTTGTAAGACAATATCAAATGCGGACCTCGGATCATCTTCTCCAAATCCTGTAAGGGAAGCATAAATGATCCGGGGGTTCAGAGTGTTTACTGTGGCATAGTCTACACCCAATTTTTCTGCAGTACCGCCTTTGAAGTTTTGGATGAGTATATCTGCTTCACGTATTAGGTCATATACACGTTTTCTGTCATCAGGGTCTTTAAGATCAGCCAGGATAGGTTTTTTACCATAATTGGCACAAGCATAATAGGAGGATATTTTCTTGTCACGCGATTCTTTTTTATGAAACCATTGCCTGGTCATATCTCCTCCGGTTAATTTATTTTCTACCTTAACCACCTGTGCACCCAATTCGGAAAAGAAGGTTCCAACAAGTGGTCCGGCCAGCACACCTGCCAGTTCAACAATCTTAAGCTCTTTAAATATGTCTTGTGATTTCATCATTGTTGCATTTAGAAGCTCCATTTTACACGTATATACACCAGTCGGGCCAGCGCCTGGTAATCATTGGAGACTTTATCATAAAAGAGTTGTGAAATGAGACTAATGTCTACATCCTCGTAAAGTGAGTAATCGAAAGATGGGTTTATAAACAGTGCGTTGCTTATTCCAGGAAAATATATGAATGCAAGACCACCACGAAATAACGGATGAAATTGAAAACTTCCTGATACAAATGTAGACCATTCATATGGTGATAAATATCTTGCTGTGAGTAATCCACTGGTGGCCAGGAGAAGCGGGTTGTTTTGTGAGTCAGACGATCCATCGCTATTAAAGAGAACAGAAAGATTGAGGTACAGCGAATTTTTAAAGGCATAGTCAAAAGCGATGGTTGCTAAAAGTGCGTCCTTGGGTCCGTTATCCTTTGTAGGAATAAAATAGCTAAATTCTCCTTTGAAACCTGCATTGCCCAGGTTGCCAGCCCAGCCGGTACCAAGGACTATATCATTGCCTGCCTTTGCGCCCAAAAGCTGTACATCATAGCTTCCAAGGCTGGATTTGTACAAAGTTGCAAATGTCAATTCATCAAAATTATCTCTGAAATTACTTGCAAATTCGACACTTGAATTGGTACAGGTATACCAGGTCAGTCGTAAGGCATCGCTCCCTGGCCTTTCAACATAATCAAAATCAAAGTAGGAGTATGCATTAAAAAGGTCATTAGGATTCCATATTGTATTGATACCCCAATTAATACGTTGCCTGCCCAGTCGTATTTCCCAGTCTCCCTTGTACCATTCCATATATGCCCGGTCTATCATGGAATGTACAAGCCATGATTTATTCTTCGGAAAATGAATAGACATATCTAAATAATCATTATTGAAATCGAGTAAATCTCCGAGACCAGGGAAATTTTTAACAGTATTACCTGCCAGCAACCTGGTTCTGATATCCAGGTAAAATGTAAAATTACCTTTTGGGAACCATTGGAAATTGAGCCTGTTATGCAACTGGTTATCGAAGGTGATATCATCACCACTGAAGTCTGTAGTCAGCATATTGCTCAGATATCCTCTCATTGACCATTGGGGATCACTTTCTTCCTGGGCAATTATTGGAGAAATGGTGATCAATAATAAAATGATGATATGACCCCAGGCAGAATTCATCATGAGGATTCTGGTGATGCTATTTTTTGAAGTACATCAGATTCTATTTCTCCATCGACGAGTGTAATAACACGCCTTGCTCTTTTTATCACTCTTTGATCGTGTGTAGAAAATACAAAGGTCACATGTTCTTCTTTGTTTAGACGTGCCATCATATCCAATAGATTTGCAGCAGTCTTAGAATCGAGGTTTGCAGTTGGCTCATCAGCTAATACAAATTGAGGTTTGGATGCCAGGGCCCTGGCTACGGCAACACGTTGTTGTTCACCACCTGACAATTTCACCGGCCGTTGGTGTGCCCGTTCTATGAGGCTGGTTTCAGCAAGTAGTTGTCTGACTCTTTCGTCTCTTTCTTTTTTGGATTTGTTTTGTAAGAGCATGACAAATTCGATATTCTCGTAGGCTGTGAGTACAGGTATCAGGTTGTATGCCTGGAAAACAAAACCAATATTATTTAGTCTGAAGTCGATAAGCTTGTTTTTACCTAATGATGAAAGGTCAATATCATTCACCCAGATTTTGCCTTTGGTCGGTGTGTCGAGACCACCGATAAGATTCAGAAGAGTAGTTTTCCCTGAGCCGGAAGGTCCAACAAGCGCTGTGAATTCTCCTTTTTCAATTTTAAGGCTGACATTCCGGACAGCCCTGACTGGAACTGCACCTGAATCGTAGGTTTTAGACAGATTTTCTGTCCTTATCACATATTGTTGCCTATCGCCTTTGTTTTCCATTGCTTTAAATTTTCTTAATGGCATTGACCGGATTGAGTCTCAGAGCGGTAATTGCCGGGTATATAGAAGCAAGTATAGCTGTGACTGCTACCAGCCATAATATTTTAATATAATATTCCACGCCCAGGTTGGGATAAATCATGGACTGGAATCCAAATGCGGCATATCCCTCCTTGTAAAAATTTGAGAGGTCCATGCCTGTATTCCCCAGGTATGTAATCGTTGCATATGCCAGTAATAGTCCAAGAGGTGCGGCGAGTCCGATGATAAAAACAGTTTCGAGAAAAATCATAAAGAATAACCTTGTCTTTGTCATTCCAATTGCCATCAATACACCTATCTCCCGAACTCTTTCAAGAACAGCCATCAACATGGTGTTAACGATACCAAAGGAAAGCGCCAGGAGAATGATAATCAGGAAGATCATCATGGACTGATCCATTGAGTCCACCATCAGGGACAATTCCGGTGAAATGCTTTTCCAGCTTTCGACCTTCTTGGCTGATAATTCATTGCTTAATGCTGATACTGTCTGATCCAGCTCATCGGGATCATTGAGCAACAATGCTATTTCATGTACATGCCCGGGAGTATTTAATAGAGCGGAAAGATCCCTGTCCATGACATACAAGTTTCGCTCTTCAATGCTTGAGTTATAACTGTCGTAAATACCAACGATCCTGAAGGCACCGGCAACTATGTTCCTGTCCACGTCCTGGAATGTAAGTACAATCTTGGACCTCAGCCTGACATTCAGTTTTTCAGCCAGTTTCTGGCCTATTACTACTTTATTTTTGTCGCTAGCTTCAAGGAACCTTCCTTCTGATATCAAATCATTGATATTGGACACCATGGATTCTGTATCCGGATTGACACCGATGAATTTACCTCCTGTACTTGTATTCGAGGATGCTACCATACCCATTGCAAGTACCCGTGCAGTGGCTGATTTGATATTGTAATCAGTTTGTATTGAGGTGATCATATCTTCCGGCTTCTCAATATCAAAGACCGGATCGTAGTCTTCCTGGTATTCAGGATGATGGATCTGGAAATGTGAAATTTCATATTTGATCGCATCTTCAAGACGCTGATCCATCAGTCCCAATACATAGGCCATCATGAAAGTACCTGCCCATAGTCCCAGGATGATCGAGACGATGACGATGAGACTCCTCAAAGGGCTTCTCCAGATATTCTTCCATGCTATTTTGGCTATGATCATATTTTTAGTTTCGCATTGCTTTTATTGGATCAAGATTTAATAATTTGATGATAGGGTAGAAGGACAAAGCAAGAGCTATGAAGAATACGACCACTGTTTGGGAATAGAAAATATGTGGCTCAATTGAGAAATAGAAAATGGGTTCGAAGCCAAAATTCTCATAGGCGTCTCTCAGGTCACCACCCAGTTTTACCGGAAATTTATGAAAGTATAAAACAGCTGGTATACTTAAGAGTGTTCCGATGATTGCACCCAGAACAGATATGAAAATATTTTCCATCACTACGATTCCGGACAGTTTCAATCTCCTCATTCCGGTGGCGACCAACACACCGAATTCATATTGTCTTTCCATCAGCATCATCAGGATGGTACCAAAAATGCCGAAAGAGATCAGCATGTAAAGTATAACAAGAAAAATCGCACTTTCAGCACGTTCACTTTCCAGCATCTGGTTTAATTCAGGTAAAAGCGTTTTCCAATCCATCACTGCAACACCCTGGATATTTGATTGTAATTCTTTCGCTATTTGTTCGGCTTTATTGATATTGTCGATTCCAAGCACCATTGATGTGCATCGGTCATAGGCTCCAAATAAATGTTGTGTTTCTTTCAATGGTAAATAAAGTACCTGTTTGTTGAGCTCTGGTGATGCATGCTTTACCAGTCCGCAGATTGGGTATTTTCCTGCGGCGCTGACACCGTGGTATCCCTGGCCAAGTATGACAAGGGTGTCGCTAACTTCGAGCGTAAGATATTCTGCAAGCCCGGAACTCAAGATGACAGATTTATCGTCTTTCCCGAAATAAGTGCCTGCAACCAATTTGTCTTCCAATTTGGTGAGTTTTGATTCTTTTTGTGGATCAATTCCAAGGATCAGTGCCCCCTTGGTCAATGAATCTGATGCTGCAAGGATAAAGCTTTCAAGCCTGGTGGTAAACTTGCTAACACCTGTGTGAGAGATGACCTGTTGACCAAGGCTGTCATGGAACTCAAAGGAATTTTCCAGTGTTTTTTCATCCCAGTATTCAGGATTTTGTATCTGAATGGCACCACTGAAATAGTTCACTGAATTTTCCTGCATTTTAACCAGGATGCCCTCTTTCACGGAATTAAGCAGGACAGCAAGTACAACTGCAAAGACGACACTGCCCATGGTAATAAGCGTCCGCTTCTTGTTGCGCCAGATATTTCTCCAGGCCAGAGTCAGATATATTTGGCGGAAGCTGCTCATCTCACACGTTTTATGTTTTGCGTAGTGAAAAAGCTTTCTTTAATTGGCATATCAAAATCAATTTTATGATAGCTCATTACAGTCTTATGACCTGGCTTGTCAACAGGGATGTATTCCATGACTGAAGGCAGCATCTTGCCACCCAGATCCCGGATATCATCGAAGAGTATTTCATTGATGAGGTACCCGTCTTCATCATACATTTCTGCTCTCAATTCTAACAGGTCTTTCTTGCTGATCCAGCTATAAATCTTTCCCCATACAACAGGGGCTTCAGGATACGGGATCAATTCGATTTTCCAGCATTCCCGATCGAGGATAATTGAATCACCTACTATGGCGTGCGTGTAATCTTCTACGATTGATGATTCCTTAATCAGGTCATCATTTGTAAAATCTGAACCCATCCAGGACTGCATCATCATAGATGGCGGTAGTTTGATATTTCTCTCAATAGAAGGCACCCAATTCCAGATTTCTTTATCTCTTTTGAGAAAAACGGTACCCTTATCTCTTGGAGGTTTTGTAACAAGTATCATGGAATATTCATCGCCAATAGCCCAGGACTTCAGGGTCATATCCCTGGTCCAGCCTGGTCTGACAATGCTTATGGTCATTTCAGCATAAGCAGATTCACCCCGACGTTTTTCATCTGCTGCTTTTATGATTTCTGTAGCATTTTGACCATCCAGTGGATTACTAAGTGTCAAGAGAATTACAATTGAATGGAGGGTGTATAAAATTATTGTTCTCATTAAAATAGCTTCGTTTACAAAATTAGATAGTCTTTTAACTTCCCATCTGATTGAAGTCATTAAGGAATATGATAGTTGTTACATACAACGTGGAAGCAGAACATGTAGTTCGTCGTGGAAAGCTATTTTTTGCTAATAGGATTGGCAGAAAACCTAGATATAATTGCACAACCAATATTCTAAATGCTTACAGTTAGAAGAATTGGTTGTGCAAAAATGAACCGTTTAAATTTTATTTATTCATCTTTTTCAGTGTATTCATCAGGCTTATCTGATTTGCCTGAATCTTTCTTTGTATCAGTCTGATCGCCAGTAAGCATGGACTTGACTTCATCTTCAATATCTTTGATCTCTGAAGGCAAACCTTCAACATCTTCACTAGGATTGAGAATTAGTTCATCAAAAACTCTGACAACTCTGTTTGAGAATAAGCCAAGGTTTCTAAGCTCGCCAAGATGACTTAAGTAAAGAACACTGTTTCTCGTTTTTACATTACGATTCTTAATTCTCTTAATCTGCTTTTTACGGATGTTTCTGGTCAGATTCACAAATGGTTTAAGATTGTCATATACTTCATTAACAACGGCTATATCCTGATTCTTGTAAGCGGATGCGATCAGGTTATATCGTTTTTTAAGCATTTTTTGCATTGACATTAATTCATCTATCTGTTCGGGAAGAAGTGTTTGGTGGTTATTGTCAATATGATAAAGATTTCCTTCTACGATACTTAAGACGTTTTTTGCCATTTCATGGAGGTAATCAACAACCAGGATAAACATATGACCTGCTTCCAATTCTTGCTCCGGTACTCTGTCGAGTGCGTTATTGGATATTCCTTTCAATCGCCGAGCACTTTCAAGAACAGATTTTGCAGACTGATGCGCTTTGTTTAAATCCTCCAGGTCTTCATTTTGTAGTCCTTTAATGGAAAGTTCGATGAGTGAGTTAAATTGGGAGAAATAATTATGAACCTGTTTGCTGCTCAAGTTGATAATCTTGGCTTTTGAAAGTGTTCCTTCTTCAATAGTCTTCTCAATGGCCTCCTGTGCTTC
The DNA here is from genome assembly GCA_013042795.1 of Saprospiraceae bacterium. Next base: position 14,485 of record JABDPK010000145.1, read on the forward strand.
CATACGCTTATGATGAAATTTGTGCGTTCTAAAAATGACGGCACCAGCAACAAGTACCATGATGATAACGGCTACAAATCCACCAAATTTGAATATAATTGCCATTATAAAGGCCACTGTAAACGCAGAGAATGCTGTAAAGAACCAGCCTCCAATCACAGATAGTACACCAGACACCCTGTATACAGCGGAGTCACGTCCCCAGGCACCATCAGCAAGAGAAGTACCCATAAATACCATAAAGGTTACATAAGTTGTAGACAATGGAAGCTTAAGATTTGTTCCTATCGCAATAAGGATACTTGCAACGACCAATGTAACCGAAGCCCGAATCATATCAAACTGAGGAGCTTCTTTACCTAATGCTTGTTTCCTGATTGTAAAAGGTGTCTGATCAAATTGATGATCTATGGAATTTCGAATCCTGCGAGGCATGAAGTTGTTAACAGCTACGGCCATTTTGCCAAAATTACGTACCAATCTTCTTGACACAACGAAAGAAGAAAATCTTTCATAACCTTCGTCTTGTCTTCCCAGGTCCAAAGACGTTTTAATTACAGATTTTGCTTTTCTTGATGTGTATAAGGTAATGACCATAATTATACCTGCCAATAATAATAATAGGGTTGGTGTAGGCACTTTACCTGCCAGGCCATCCATTAATAATTGATCTCCTCCGGAAGAACCGGCATCTACATATATTTGATATGAATTATAGCCTGCCAGAGGTACACCAATAAAATTTACAAGGTCATTTCCAGAGAAAGCCATGGCCAGAGCAAATGTTCCAACAAGTACCAGTACTTTCAGTATATTAACTTTAAATAGTCTATTCAACAGAAGTAGGATGAAGCTCCATCCTATAAAAGCAACCAACAAGATCATTCCTGTATTGTCAATGATAGATTTCTTGAGGTCACCACTCATAAATGAACTTCCTTTCGCGCCTTTTATTAGCATAAAGTAAGTAATGGCCATGATTCCAAAACCTCCCCAAATCCAGCCATATCTTTTTATTCTTTTTTCATAGTCGAATGAAAACAGCAGCCGACTAAAATATTGTGCTATAACGCCGCAGGAGAATGCAATGACCACCGAAAGCAAGATCCCCGAAATAATGGCCATGGCCTTTGCAGAATTAATATATTGGTACAGATGAAGTGCATCGGGATCAGTATAAATCTTGTAGATGGCAATTGCAACAGCTGCTCCCAGTAATTCAAAAACGATTGATACAGTTGTGGAAGTAGGCATTCCGAATGTATTAAAGGTATCCAGAAGTATAACATCCGTAATCATGACTGCAAGAAACAGGATCATGATTTCATCAAAATAGAATAATTCAGGATGGAATATTCCTTTCCGTGCCACTTCCATCATACCGCTGGAAAATGTAGCTCCTACCAGGACTCCAAGAGCGGCAACAAAGATAATTACCTTAAAAGTTGCAGCTTTCGCACCAACTGCTGAATTCAGGAAATTTACTGCATCATTACTGACTCCTACAATGAGGTCAGAGATAGCAAGAATAAAAAGTATAATTACGAGAATAAGATAAATTGTAGCCATTGAGAGACTTGTTTTTGGTTTTTCATTATAAAATTAATTCCTGGTAGAAAAGTATGCTTTCCTACGATATAAATACCAATATGACTTCTAGATAAGCATCACTAAAATAGAATTAAATATGATGAAAACTTAATGTTATAATAACTTTTGATTAATATTATTTTTTATGTGTTCAATTCACTTTATAATTTTTTGATTGAATAATATCTGTGTAATATGAATTATGGTTTTGGAGATATATTGACTTTACTTGGTTCGTTAGGATTGTTTCTTTACGGAATGAAGGTCATGAGTGATGCCCTCATGAAAGTGGCGGGTGATAAAATGAGAACCATCCTGGCTACGATGACTGCCAATCGTTTTTATGCTGTTCTGACAGGTTTCATGATTACTTCTGTTATTCAGTCTTCTTCTGCTACAACCCTTATGGTAGTCAGTTTTGCCAATGCTTCGTTATTGACGCTGGTTGAATCTGTTGGAGTAATAATGGGTGCTAATATCGGAACGACAGTTACCGCCTGGTTGATTACGATATTGGGATTTAAGGTGAGCATGAGTACGATTGCGCTGCCATTGGTGGGTTTGGGATTTATCATCCTTATGTCAAAGAAAAAGACAAGAAAAGACTGGGGTTATTTTATAATAGGATTTGCCATTTTATTTATTGGCCTTCAATTTCTAAAAGATTCAGTTCCGGACATAAAGAACAATCCGGGCGCTCTGGAGTTTTTGGCGAAGTATACTGAATTAGGTTACTTATCGGTATTGTTATTTCTAATTATTGGAACTGTCCTGACCTTGATTGTTCAATCTTCCAGTGCCACAATGGCTTTAACACTTGTTATGTGTAATGAAGGCTGGATTCCTTTTGATATGGCAGCTGCCATGGTGTTAGGGGAGAATATTGGGACTACAATCACAGCTAACCTCGCGGCCATTGTAGCCAATTATAAAGCTAAACGTACAGCACGAGCCCACCTGATATTCAATATTATGGGTGTGATATGGATGATGGCATTGTTCTATCCATTTCTGAATGGAGTGGATTGGTTCGTTAGCTCACGAAATGGAATTTCACCTTTTGTGGAAGCGACAGCCATTCCCGTGGCCATTTCTGTATTCCATACGGCATTTAACATTTTTAATACACTCTTGCTTATAGGTTTAGTATATCCGATCGCCAAATTAGTGGAGTATATTGTCCCTGAAAGGATTGATCCTGAAAAAAGTATTGACCAACCCATGTATCTGAACGATGCAGATCTTGACTATCCTCAGACTGGTCTTGTAGCACTTTACAGGGAGTCAGCGCGTTTATTTGAAAAAGCGGTATATAAAGTTATTTCCCACGGAATCCATGTGCATCGCAGGGACGTAGAATCTGAAAAGAGCTTAAAGGAAATTTTCCACAGAACAGAGTTAATGGATGTCGACATCGATGAACTCTATTATAAAAGAATCAAATCAATATTTAATAAAATCGTTGAGTTTGCCACTAACCTTCAAAGCAATGCTGATTTAAATAAGAAAGAAATCAAAATGGTCAGGAATTTCCTGGTGGCAAACAGGCATATGGTGTCTATCGTAAAAGATATGAAACCATTAAACATGAACATGACCAAGTATATAGATTCAGATAATTTTCATATCAAATCAGAATACGATGGTATGAGGAAAATTATCCTGAAAGTCATACGTGAAATAAACGAGGTAAGGATAGCCAGGAAGCCAGAGAAACATATTAAACGCCTCCAGAAGTTGAGAGACAGGGCTAAGAAAAGTGATGTGCTTATTGATGGTTCAATCAACAAATTGGTTCGAAAGGACCTTATCACAAATGAGATGGCCACTTCACTTATGAATGATAGTTCAATTGTCAGTAGAATCGTAAGCAATTTGTTATCAGTAGCAGAATTGCTTTACATAAAACATGATATGATATTGGAAGAGGAAGCACCAGTTGAAGCAGAAACAGAAATGCAAGAATAATTTAAAAATTTCTTCTAAAAGCCAATAATAATGTCATAGCTGGATGTTGGACATCCGTTGTCTATGTCTTTATAATTAATATGCAAGGATTTAATTCTACCAGGTATTCTTCTTCAGATCCTTTATCGCTCTCAGGATATCTCGCCTGCTGATCTGGCCGGCCAGGTAACCTTCATCATCCAGGATAATAAGACGCTTGTAAGTAGTCTGCAGAAAAATATTGGCGGCACCAACAATCGTGTCATTTACAGTAATAAATTTCATGACCGAAGACATATACGAAGCAACAGTATCAGATCCTACCGGGTAATTATAATATGCGCTTCCAAACAGAACGTTCAGGCAATCCTTATCATCGATCATACCTACAACCTGTTTTTGATCATTCAGCACAGGCGCACCGGTTATACTTTTTTTCAACAGGGTATCGATAACCTCGGTAATAGGGGTGTCTTCCCTGAATGTAATCAATTTAGTCGTCATGTATTCTGTGACTGACGGTGCATGTAGTTGTAAGTCTTTTTTCTCTTCAAATGCTTTATTCCTGAAATTCTTCATAGCTTCAATTTATTGTGCGGGATTAATTAGTTGTTAAAAGATAATACATAAAGCGTTAAACGCAAATTATTACCAAAAATAATAAGGCAGACATAAAATAATGCCTGCCTTTACCAAATAGTTAGTTTTGAACTGTTTACTTACTCCTGTATAGACATAAGATATGCAATCAACTCTGCCATCTTACCCTTAATTTGTTTTTCTGTGAGATATTCTTCTTTGGAAAATACTTCTCCCCATATAGGCATTGCTCTTGTACCGTGTGCGCCTGACATCATCCTGCCATCAATGAGATCTGCAATCTGAAGTATTGGAAAATCGGTTACACCACGAGAGTCCATGATCCTTGTCAGGTCAGCAGGTTGTGTTTTCAAAGTGTCAATTCGAATCCCGCGAGCATCTTTACCATGGCAATCAACACAATACTGATCAAAATGAACTTTACCTTTTTGTGCCTGGGCAACCAATGAATTTTTTGGAGGTTTTGGATCACAGCTAAATAATGCGATTAACATCATTCCGGCAAATAATGAAAGAATAATGCCCAGCTTCCCAAATCGTGGTGAATTTTTCATGACTTTGATTTTGTTCCTTTAATTTAATAAGCTTCAGTGAATTTGTTATACGATTGATGTCAATATGATTGATGATTTTAATCAACAAGCCGTTTTTACTCCTGGAATTCCGGGAATATCTTTTTGAATTTTTTAGTTATTGGAAGACTTACTTCAATTGGTTTTCCTGTAATCGGATGTATGAAGTCTAAGTTTTGAGCCATAAGATATAGCCCTTTGCCTTTTAACAAAAGACCTTTTTTACCATATTTTAAATCACCTAATATGGGCGTATCCAGCTCTGCCATATGAATTCTTAGCTGATGGCGGCGACCGGTGACAGGAAAAAGTCTGCATAGATTCAATTGACCAAACCTTTCGGATTTTACACTTGACACGAGTTCAACATGGCTTACAGCTTTTTTACCGTTTAACATATTGTCGATCATACCGAATTCTCTCAGATCTCCAATGGTAATGGCGTAATATGTCTTCTTGATTTTGCGGGTGCTGAATAAGTCATTGAGACCATGCATGGCTTTGATGGTTCGGGCAAATATGACCAGGCCTGATGTCGGGTAGTCTAACCGATGTACAGAACATGGAACAGGTAAGGCATCTTTTTCCTTGCTTGGTTCTAAAATATAAGATACGAAGTGGCTTAATGTCCTGGCTTTGTTACCACTTACTACAATTCCGGGAGGTTTATTAATGATCGCCAGAAATGGATCCTTGTAGACGATATCTATATCGATATCAGGTTTGATTCTTTGATGATCTGTTAATTCACCGTATAAATCGATCTTTTCTTTTCCTTTCAGAAAATCACCTGTATAGGATCTTTTATCATTTATGAAAACAAGACCCTTTTTAATAGCTTTTTTAATACCTTTTCTTGAAGAGGTGTGGATAAAAATTCCCACAGCATAATCTGATAAACGCTGTGGTTCATTTAAGTCAGTCACGATATGGGATTCAAGGAGTATCAGTAGATGATTATTAAATGGTTTATTATGTATTAATTTTTCGCAAATTCAATGAGCGGAATAATATTTCCATTATCAGCTTTTTTCAAGGCTTCTATATATTTCTTTCGTGTTTCGTCAGCTTTAACCATATTTGATTGATGCCATGTAAATGTTTCGCGTTTAAATATGGACTCCATTATAATGTCAGCCATTAATCTTGAATGTCTTCCATTACCATTTGGAAAGCAATGAATTGTGACAATTCGATGTTTAAATCTTATTGCAATCTCTTCTGCTGAATATGTTTCATTATCAATCCAATAATTTATATCATCCAATAGTTTCTTTAGTTCAATTCCAATTTGGGTCCATATAATACCCAGGTTCTTTTGTGAGTTTCTGAATTTACCGCCCCATTTCCATACATCACCAAACATCCTTTTATGTAATTTTTTGACAAATATTTCAGTCAGTATGATCTGTCGATCCAATTTGGTCTCCATTGTCCAGGCTACAGCATTTTCTATGTTCAATTGTTCAAATTCATCCAGTTCACCCTTCGATGTAATCGAATTAATCTTAAGTCCTTGTCTTTCTTCCTCATCCAGGGGAGTTTGTCCAAAATCATACTTAAATTCTAATCCCATAGTGATTTTCTAAGTTCATATTTTATCTCCCAGCTTAGGTCATTTATGA
>JABDPK010000146.1 GCA_013042795.1 Saprospiraceae bacterium
GGATTGGACAAAGCTGTTTCAAGATTCAGTTTCAAAACTTCTGTCAGACCATTCTCATTCGTCCTTGTAATATAAATGAGTTCTGTACTGGTTGAACTTTTGATTCCTGCCTTCCTGACTACATCAGAAAGTTTCATTGCAGGTTCGCGCTCATATTGTCCTTCACTGAATACTTCTCCCCTGACCTCAATATAATTCCGGTATTCTGATTCAATTTCAGGAACTACAATGCGGTCACCATGCTGAAGCGTGAAATCATCACCGGATCTGGCAAGAGCATTGAAATCAATATCTATGATCTTTTGCTTTTCATCTTCAAATCTTGTGAGTTGAACCTTCTTTTTATAAGCGAGTTCCGAAAACCCTCCACAATATTCTATCAGGGATTTCAGGCCTTCATTTTCGAGCAGTTCGTATTTCATAGGCCTTTTTACAGCACCTTCGATAGAGACAATGTTTTCAGAAACAGGCACCAGGATAACATCATTGTCTTCAAGGAAAAAATCATATTGGCGAGAAGGATCACTTAATAATGCATAAAGGTCCATTGTCAATAATTCCCCTGAATTTTTCTGCAACTGAATTTTCCTCAAACTACCTATGTCCCCTGGTCCTTTCACCAGGCTGAGAGCGTTGAATGCAGAATTGAAAGCAGGAATTGTATATGATCCCGGGTTTTCATAAACCTCCCCATAAATACTTATCCTGACAGTTCGGGAATATTTTAAGGACAAGTCAAATTCGCCCGGACCAAAACTGTAAATCCTTGACAAAACTGATTTCAGTTTATTCCTTGCCTGTTCAAGACTCAATCCCCGGAGGAAGACCCTTTGTTTGCCTTCTGCTATACGGATAAATCCATCTTTGCCTAAAATAAAATTTTCATCCAGCTGGGATCTTCCCCAGATTGAAACTACAAGTTCATCTCCGGCACCCAGGATATAGCTTGCAGGTGCATTTATTTCGTCAGATTCTTCGAAATAATTGATAGAGCCCTGTCTGAATAATTCCTGACCAAAAATCGTCGCTGGAATCAATTCATCCTCAGATATTACTTTTTCAGGAATAACAACAGGTTTCTTAATCGTATCTTTTAGCTCTTGCACCTGTTCGGGACTAGCCTGGTTTTCTGACTTCCTGGAATTCACTTCACTCTCCATGTTCAGAATAATCTGTTCTATTTTCTGAATCTGTTCATAACTCATCTGGGCAGGATCCAGTGTATTTAGATCGATACCGTGAATTAACAATTCTGCTTTTACATCTTCTTCATTCAGCCCGCGCCTGTTCATTTCTTCGATAATCTCTTCAGGGGTCACAAAGATCTGCTGCGCACTAAGGTTTGAGAAACCAACAAAACTGAATAGAATAAAAAGAATGAAATACAATTTATACATGACTGTATATGCCTGATTTTTGAATAGCCTCTTTAAGATGATTTGTGATATGTATTTGCATTTCTTCATTCAGTTCGGAGTGCATTGGTAACGAAAGTACTGAATTACACAGTGATTCCGTAACCGGATATCCTCCTTTTTTTACATCATATTTCTTATATACCGATTGAGAATATAAAGGTACCGGATAATATATCGCGGATGGGATTCCTGCTTCTCTTAATAATGACTGTATTTCATTTCTTGAGGATCCAATTTTGAGTGTGTATTGGTGAAATACATGATTTCTATCCCTGGCGCGTACCGGAGTTTGAAGAATTTCAATATCAGAAAGCATAGAATCGTAGCTGTCTGCTGCTTTTCTCCTGGCAAGATTGTATTCATCCAGGTATTTTAATTTGACATCCAGGACAGCAGCCTGTATAGCATCCAACCTGCTATTGACACCGATGTCATCATAATAATATTTATTGCTGGACCCGTGATTTGCCAACAAGTTTATTTTATGAGCAAGTTGTTCATTGTTGGTGCAAATGGCACCACCGTCTCCGAAACATCCCAGATTTTTTGACGGAAAGAATGAAAAAGTACCTATATCTCCAATCGTACTGCACTTTTTCTCTTTTCCTTCATAAGTGTAATTCGCTCCGATAGCCTGCGCAGCATCTTCGATGACATATAAATCATGATTCAATGCAATCTTCATAATTCTATCCATATCTGCAGACTGACCAAATAAATGAACAGGGATAATACATTTGGTCCTGTCGGTAATGGCAGCTTCGATAAGGTATGGATCAATATTGAAAGTATCCGGGTCTACATCCACAAACACCGGTTTGAGTCCCAGTAAGACGATCGTTTCAACGGTGGCAACAAATGTGAATGGCGTGGTAATCACCTCATCACCTGGTTTCATGTCCAGTGCCATCAAGGCAATTTGCAGTGCATCGGTACCATTGGCACAAGGAATAACATGATTTACGCCAAGAAACGAAGCCAGGTTATCGGCAAAGTTTTTTACATAAGGTCCTTTAATAAAAGCAGTAGAATCGATGACTTGCTGAATCGCTTCATCAATTTCCGGTTTGATTTTTTCATATTGTGATTTGAGATCAACCATTCTTATTTCCATGTTCTTCTTATATTTTTTTCTTTTTCATGACCTACCTGACAAATTTGATGGTATTTCTTCACAATTCAATCACTGCGTATCACATTTGTTTAATTTAGCTACATGTTTAGAAAGCGGTTTTGGTTCATAATATTGTCTTTCCTGTCCATTCAATTGAATGCACAGGAAAAAAATAAAGAAGGCGATTTTTTTGGTGTCGGCATAAGTTATGGCTTAAACATTCCAGCAGCAGATATGGCAGATAGATTTGGCCTGAATTTTCATGCCGGATTGTCTCTGGACTGGTTTAAGCAATCCTGGAATGGTTCATATGGTCTGGAAGGTCTATTTCTTTTTGGAAGTGATGTCAAAGAAGATGTGCTTGCAAATGCCAGGACCAGCAATGGTGCGATTCTTGGATTTGATGGCGAATATGCTGATATTTTCCTGCGTCAAAGAGGCACATACTTTGGCGCTTACATTCAAAAGACACTTGTACCCCAAAAGGGGAACGACAGAAGTGGGTTGGCAGCAAGTTTTGGCATAGGAGTTCTGCAACACAAAATCAGGATCCAGGATGATACAAGGAATGCAACGCAATTCGAAGGCGAATACAAAAAAGGCTATGATCGTAATACTGTTGGCCCTGCTTTTAAACAATCATTGTCATATCTGCATCTGAGTAAAACAAATAATGTCAATTTCAAGATTGCTATTGAATTTACTGAAGGCATAACCAGCAGTAATCGTGCAGTAAATTTTGATACAATGGAAAAACCATCAGGCAATAGATTTGATCTTTTGATCGGACTGAATTTAAAGTGGTTTATACCTCTGAAAGATATGCGTGAACCTGAAGAAATATTCTATTGATAATGTTTATAATCTATTCCTTATTAATCAGACTATATACTTTTTTGGTTTTTCTTAGTGCTTTCTTCAACAAAAAGGCAGACTCCTGGATCAAGGGCAGAAAGAATCAACTCCAAAATATCAGTCCAAAACTTAAAGACTGGAAGAATCAGAAAATAGGCTGGATACATGCTGCCTCTTATGGAGAATTTGAAATGTCCAGGCCTTTGATCAGGACATTACAAAGTCATTTCCCGGATCTGAAATTTGTGATCAGTTTTTATTCTCCGTCCGGATATGAAAACATTCACTTTGAAGATGAACGCTTTTTGAAAATATACCTGGAGCGAGATATTGCCAATTTACATGAGAAATATATTGAAGTAATTGATCCTGATTTTGTCGTATTTATTAAATATGAATTCTGGTTTAATTTCCTCAGGATACTTAAAGCCAGGAAGATCCCTTTTTATTTTACTTCCTTGCATATGAATCGGGATCATTATCTATTTAATCCTTTCTTTAAAGCTTTTCTAAATCTCATTAAATCAAGTCATCAAATATTTTGTCATAACAAAGCCAGTTATGAGATCCTGAAGGAAAAAGGTTTTAGCAATATCAGTATTCTTGGAGACAGCAGAATTAAACAGGTTCAATTGAACAAGCAAAATGCAACTTTCATCCAATGGTCGAAACCCGGACAACAAACCATAATTTTTGGTTCTTGTACCCTTTTTGAATCAGTAATGATATGCAACTATATTA
>JABDPK010000149.1 GCA_013042795.1 Saprospiraceae bacterium
TGCTGTACATTCAACGAGTACAATCCAGTATATCCTTCGGCGCCAAATTCTTCTCCTGTGAATACAATTTGAGTGGCATTATTACTTAAACCAGATTCTGAAAGGACCGAATTTTGTTCAATTCTGTATTGATCACTTAGTATACCCGCATTGTTACTGATTCCAATTTCTATTGCTTCTTCAAGTGAAATCCTGATATCCTGGGCAATTGTATTAAATGTGCCCAAAATCAGAAATGTACTTATAATTTCTTTGAGAAATAATGTTCTATTTTTCATTTATGTAATTGTTAAAATGATTTAATGTTCATGACCGTGGGATGGAATTGAAGACGACATAGATGCCATCTTTAGCTGATATGCACCTGTGGTAACCACCCAATCACCTTCCTCCAGACCTTTAAGTACCTGGATGTTAATCCCATCATTCAGACCAGGTTCAATCTCTCTTTTTTCAAAGCTTTCTCCTGAGGTTTGTACATACACGAAACTGGAATTGAAATCTATAAGGAGTGCACTTAAAGGCACTACAAGCTGGTCTTCTATTGGTGTTGTTTCAAGGAAAATTTCAACAAATGAGCCAGGAACCAGATCAGCCAGGTTGTCCAGTTCAAAAAGAACCGGAATTAAATGTGTATGATCTACTAATGATTTTCCATATGAAACCATTTTACCATTATAGTCTTCTATAGATTGTACTTCTTCCATGAAAGCCGTTTTAAAATTGGCTGTTTTTATCAAAGGAAGTTGGGGTAGATGTTTTTGAGAAACATCAGCTTGCAAGATCAATTTTTTATTGGTGGAAATTTCAAGTAAAGGAGTTCCTTCTTCGACATACTGCCCGTCATGTATCATAAGCTTTTTTATAAAGCCTGAAACCGGAGCTTTAACATATTGTCCTCCCGGAGTATAGCTGTCTTTGAGAGTCTGGAATTGAGACAAAGCTATTTCATAATCCATTTTCCTTTTTTCTAATTCTTTCCTTCCGATGATTTTCTGTTCATATAGTTTTTCAGCTCTTTGGAAGTCCATTTTACTTTGATCCAGTGTGGACCGGGCAATATTAAATTTCTCTTTCAGATTCGCCAGCATTAGACCTTTGCTGTCGACTTTGAATAAATTATCACCTGCTTTGACATCTCTTCCTTCCTGTAAGTTTTTATTCATGATATATACAATACCACTACTCTTGGCAATCAGGTATTTTTCATCTCCTTTAACAGCTTGAATTTCACCCGAGGTGTGAATAATATTATTTATTGATTTTCTTTGGATTTCTGTAACAGCAAATTCAGTATTCCATTGTTGTTCCTTTAAAAATGAAACTTCATCACCTTTGTTGATTGCAGTTGTTGTATTGTCTGCTTCTTCATAATGATCATATACATTAATGTCATTTATTTCAAAAGTATCTTCGAACAATTCGGTTTTCAGGGTGAAAATAATCCTGTAATTTCCACTTGATGAATTATTGAGTTCAACCTGAAAAATTCCAGGTGAAGAAATAACGCCTTTAGTAGCTTTGTTAGTAGAATCAGACATTTTTGACCATTTCACAGTCAATAACCCATTCTCAATCGCTTTGAAACTGATTAAATCTGTAAAATGGGCAGCAATTTTGAAATTCTGATTTGTTAAAAGTGCTGGAAATTCAACAAATAATTCTGATCTATTGCCACGTAGTGTGTATGAGGTACCTTGTGGCATATCGATTTCATTCCCATGATTATGACCATCATGTGTATGATCATGATTGTGGCAAGAACCAACTAATAGTATGGTGCAGCCCATTAAAATGGTATGTTTTATAAATCTCATCATATAAAGTAAATGTTAATTCAATTGCGAGTAATAATTAACTCTTATTGTTAAGAGTCAAACATTGAAAATTTGCCAGCCGGCTTTAAAACTTGATGAATTAACTGAAAGAAGGTGGGGCTCTGAGTGATGTACTCGTGCTTAATAATGTATGATGCCTTAATAAATGGTGTTCTTCATCGCGAAAGTCCTTTTCAATATTTTTCAAGGATATATCACTAGTCTTCAATGAAAGGTAATCCCTATTATTATCAATGACTTTGATTTTGGTAATTGGGTTAACATTACAGAGCAAATGTTCAGATTCATGATTACCAGAATCACAGACATGATCAAAAAGGTGACCTAAATAGTGAAAAATACCTATATGAAAGTGATGATCGTGGTGATGATCATTGTAACCGGTATGCTGATGGTCAGGACCAATACAAATTGTCTCATCGAGAGCGTTTTCTACATGCGGAAAAATGTGATGGCCTGTTGATAACAGATAAAGAAAGAGAAAAAGATAAGCAGATACTTTCCTGAACATATGATCACAAAAATATTTAATTAATACATGAAATCAAATGTGACAAATTATAATGTTTGTGTAAATCTATCAGTTTGAAGATGATACCAGTAGTTCCTGTAACGAGATGACATCTATATAATTGTTATTTAAGCTATAAAGATTATCACCAAGTACTTTAACATTAAAACCACCGGAAATGGTACTTATTAAATTGTCATGTTGATCAAAAATCAGGATTTGCTTGTTATTTGAAACAAAGGTGTGAGAATTGTGATTTAAGATTGGAATAAAAATATTATCACCATCATGAATTTGTTTGCAAGTCAGGTTTTTATCGACACCAACAACAAACTCCTTACTGGTTTTAAGGTCTTTGGAAGTTTTAAAATAAGCCAGCGTTGAATCCAGCTTTGGCAATGAAAAAACTTCATTTTCCCTGGTCTTAAGGTATACACGGTCGTCGTAAGCAAATCTGAATGTCTTGTCAATGTCATTTCCGGGATTACCTTCTTTGATGACTTTGCCATCTGAAGTATCGAATAAAATCATTCTTTCTGCATACAAGAGGAATAAATGGGCATTAACCATTTTTGCAGACCTTATATAATCTTTTGGATAATCGAGTTCTGTTCTGTAAAGCATGGTCCCGTCTTTCTTATTGTATTTAGCAACCGAAGCTTTACCGTACCGTATATTTCCTGCCGGCGTGGAATTGGTCATACCCAGGCTGACAAGAATTATAGAATTATCTTTTTCTATAAGACCGGATTTTGAACTTTCATCATTATTGAGCGGTTGGGACCAGATGATATTACCCTCGTAATCATAAAGAGAAATATTTGTACTGCTGGCAAAATATAAATGATGGTCAACACTATCGACAAGGATATTTGAACAGACATTATAAACATTGTTATTTCCCCAGATAAAATTGAATTTATTTTTACCTACAGTTTCTTCATGACTCCATCCTTCGCCTGTAGCCTGGTTGACAGCATGCAAGCCCGATGCACTAATCAAAGCTGTATTATCATCAAGACGTAAAAATTCTCGCCACCCTCTTTTACTTGGTATTTTACGTTCCCAAAGCAACTCACCTGAATTCAAATTAAAACCCTGCAAATTGATACCTGCATCTTTTAACCGTTTCATATTATACCCAATACCCACATCCTGCTCAGGGAATACAAACACAAGGTCATTTTTTCGTTCCCATAACAATTCGCCTGAGTATAGATCAGTCCCGATTAATTTGTAAGGTCTTTTTCGGACGATTACATTGTCATGATACTGTATATAGTTTTTCCCGAAGTCAATTTCTTTATACCACTCAATTTTGTCCTTATTCAGGTCAAACTGCAGGAGGTGTCCTTTGAGCCTGTAAGTATTTTCTCGTTTCAGTTTTTTTCTGAGATGAAGACTCATAAAATTCCTGACGGTATCCACATGAACAAATGTGACAGCTCTTTCAAAAGTATATCTTTTGGCATTTACCGGATTGCCTGTGATATTGTTACTTCCTACTTCAAGCTGAGTAATCTCGGGGACCAGGAAATCCTGACTTTTCGATTCGGTTGGAACAGAAATCAACCCTTGAACCAGGCTTACAAACAATAAAAGTGACTTGAATTTTATCTTCATGAATTTACTGAAACAGAATTTCAAACAAGATAAACGAACTTGTCTAAATAATATAGTTTGAGAATTCTCTTTCCTTAATTTTTAATCTTATCAATCCTGCTTTGTTATTGTTCAGTAACCCCGGTTACAAAGGCGTGAGTACAGACATCATAAGTTTGTATCACAATATCACGATATGATGATTCGATTAATATGGATTTCAATTTTGACTTTATCGCTTATCAGCCAGATTACGGCACAGGGGATAGTTACTATTTCGGAATCCGAACTTTTGGATAAAGGCTTATCCTCCAATATAGATCTGAGACGTCTGGAATATCATGTGAAATCAGCACAAGGTGAATTAAAGACAACAAGTACAATGTCACTTCCTGATATCGGGATCAGTTATACTGCAATGTCAACAAATCAACCGCTTTCTGCCTTTGGTACCAAACTGAATCAGAGCAGGATTGGTGCAGCTGATTTCGACCCTGATTTTCTGAATAGTCCGGATCATATTGAAGATTTTTTTGGCAAGCTCGAAATTCAGCATAGCTTTTATAATCCTGATCTGAAGTATTATAAAAAAGCTGCTGCTGCAAAAGTCGATATCGCCGGACTTCAGTTGGACAGAAAAAAGGACCAGGTCGTCCTGGAAATCAAAAAGTCATACCTGGACCTACAATTGGCTTACAAATCACTGGATGTCCTGAATGCCGCACTTCAATTTGCTAAAGAGAATGTTAGAATGGCAAAGGACAATGCTGACCAGGGGTATTTGCAAAGATCAGATCTACTGGCTGCAGAATTAAGGCAAAGAACAATTGAAAACCAGATCATCATGGCCGAATCTTCAATTGCAGATATTTCAGACTACCTCTCAGTCCTTGTGAATGATGATCCACAAACTGTTTATCAACCTGGTGACAGTCTGGCCATGCCTACAGATTTATTTTCTGATTTTGATTTGAATGAAAATAGATCAGACTTCAAAGCTTTGGAAAAGGTATCAGAAGCATATGCATCTCAAATGGAAGCTTACAAAAAGTCTTCTTTACCCCGGATAATAGGTTTTGCCAATTATGAATTACATGATGATACGCCATTTGCAGCCAATGGAAATGGCTATATGCTTGGAGTGGGTGTGCACTGGAACTTCCTGGGCAAGAAAAAGCAACAAGGAAAAATAAGCCAGAGTAAGGCTGAATATGAAAAGGCACAACTTCAATTGGAGCAATATTTATTAAATAACAAACTTGATCTGGCAAGAATGAAAAGAGTCCTCGAAGATTCAAGAAAGAATTTAGAATTGTCAGAATTGTCAGTCGAACAATCGGAAGAAGTTTTAAGGATACGAACCAATCGCTTTAATGAAGGTCTGGAAAAAACATCTGACTTACTGGCTGCAGAAGCTGATTTGGCGGAAAAGAGAATGTTATACTATAAAGCCATCTATCAATATAATCAAGCCCGGGTATACCTGGAATATTTAACCAAAGAATAAAGCAAACAAACAATAAAATGAGTAATCAATTTTTATTAATAGCGATAGGAGTCATCCTGCTTGGCATGTCTTCATGCAGTAAGAGTGGTGAAAAAATCACTTATACAGATAATTCACCTGTTATAAATGTTCAGGTCAACACGCTCAAGGAAGGAAGTTCCGGGCAGGTGTTATCGGCAAGCGGTAAGATAGAGGCTGCTGATAATGCAAGGATCAGTACCAGGATGATGGGATACATTGAAAGAATAAATGTAGAACAGGGAGATATGGTCAGGAAAGGGCAGTTATTGGTGCGCATCAATAGCAGTGATCTTCTTGCACAGCAAGCACAAATAGATGCAGGGATACTGGAAGCAAAGGCTAATCTAAATAATATAGAGAAAGACCTCAATCGATACAAGAGATTATATGAAAACAAAAGTGCCACAGATAAAGAACTGGATGATATCCAGGCGCATTATGAGATGGCAAAAGCAAGGCTCGAATCTGTCAAGCAAAAAAGAAACGAACTGGATGTTCAATTTTCATATACCAATATAAAAGCGCCAATCTCAGGTATAGTCAGCGCCAGGATGGCCAACGAAGGAGATCTTGCAAATCCGGGCATGCCAATACTGGAAATAGAGTCCCACAAAGATCTTGAGGTTGTAGCGATGGTTCCCGAATCAGAGATAGGAACTATTGAAATGAATTTACCTGTGACCGTTCAGGTACCTGCAGCGAATGAAAAGCTCAATGCAAAGGTTACAGAAATTGCTCCATCAGCAAAATATACAGGTGGCCAATACCAGGTAAAAGCATCACTGGATTCAAAAAGTGAGCTGCTAAAACCCGGTATGTATGCTACTGTAGATTTCCCGGTCCAGGGCAAAAGGAAGATGGGGACATTAATGATTCCCCGATCTTCACTTATAAAAAAGGGGCAACTACAAGGCGTTTATACCATTAGTGAGGATAACAGGGCATTGTTGAGATGGCTCCGACTTGGAAAAACATATGGAGAAAATATCGAAGTTCTATCAGGCTTGACTGCAGGCGAAAAGTATGTATTGTCTGCTGAAGGAAAGTTAGTCAATGGATCAAAAGTTAACTATTAAAATTCACCAATTAAAAAGTAAGAATAATGAAAGAAGGACTGGCGGGAAAATTGGCGAAAGGTTTTATTAGTTCTAAACTGACCGTTCTCCTGATGATCGTATTTATGGTTGTGGGCGTTTGGAGTTCATTTTTGATACCCCGTGAAGAAGAACCGCAGATTGATGTTCCTATGGCAGATATCTTTGTTGGTTACCCGGGTGCAAGTCCGAAAGAAGTAGAGTCGAGGGTAGTCAAGCCACTTGAGAAATTGATTTCAAATATCAATGGCGTTGAATATGTCTATGCCACGGCCATGGAAGAGCAGGCGATGGTCATTGTCCAGTTTTATGTAGGAGAAGATATTGAAAGATCTTTTGTCAAACTGTACAACGAGATCAATAAGCACATGGACCAGATGCCGGCGGGAGTCACTTTTCCTTTGGTAAAAACCCGTGCCATAGACGATGTGCCCATTCTTGGATTGACCTTGTGGAGTGATAACTATGATGATTTTCAGCTAAGGCAAATGGCTGAGGAACTCAGTAATGAAATAGAGAATATTAGAGATGTTTCGGCAACTAATCTTATTGGTGGACGAAGCAGGCAACTTCGTGTTGTACTCGATAAAACCAAATTGTCTGAAAGCAAGATCGATTTTCTCAATATTGCCGGTATGATCCAGGCGAATAATCAGCAGTTAAGCGCCGGGACTTTTTCAAAAGGAGATGAAGAATTTTATATTAACACTGGTGACTTCCTCAAGAGTGTGAAAGATCTGGAACAGATCGTCGTCGGTGTCAATCAAGACCAGCCTGTCTACCTCAGGCAGGTTGCAGAAATAACTGATGGACCCGAGATCCCAAATAATTATGTATCCTTTGGATATGGAAATGCCAGTCCTGAAAAATCAAAGTATAGTTCAGAATACCAGGCTGTCACTTTATCTGTCGCAAAACGTAAAGGTGCTGATGCAATGAAAATTGCAGATGTTATAATATCCAAACTGGATCATCTTGGGCAAACACTTATTCCTGATGACGTTACTGTAGAAGTTACCAGGAACTATGGTGAAACAGCATCCCAGAAAGTATCTGAATTATTATTACATCTCTTCGGTGCAATTATCGCAGTAACTTTCGTAGTCATGCTTGCCATGGGATGGCGAGGCGGACTGGTTGTCTTTTTGTCTGTACCCATCACATTTGCATTGACACTGTTGAGCTACTATATGCTGGATTACACGCTCAACAGGATCACTTTATTTGCCCTTGTATTTGTAACAGGTATCGTGGTGGATGATTCAATCATTATCGCCGAGAACATGCACCGCCATTTCAAGATGAACAGATTACCATTCAAGCAGGCTGCATTATATGCAATCAATGAAGTAGGAAATCCAACCATACTTGCAACATTTACTGTGATTGCTTCAGTACTTCCCATGGCATTTGTGTCAGGATTGATGGGGCCTTATATGTCGCCCATGCCAATAGGGGCCTCCATAGCCATGTTGCTGTCTTTGTTTGTAGCATTGACCATAACCCCATACCTGGGTTATATTTTCCTGAGGGAAAAGGATAAGAATGGAAAGAAGAAAGTGAAAGCAGAAAAGGAATTATCAGATACGCTCATTTACAGAATATATAATTGGTTTGAAAGACCCCTTATTGAAAGTCGTATAAAAAGGTATTTATTCCTGGGTATTACATTTCTGCTATTGATCGGATCTGTGGCCATGTTTTTCACAAAATCTGTGGCGGTCAAGATGTTGCCATTTGACAACAAAAATGAGTTCCAGGTAATCATCGATATGCCTGAAGGAACCACTCTTGAACGGACCGCCGGTGTCACACGCGAAATAGCTCAATATATATCTCAAAAAGATGAGGTCATGAGTTATCAAAGTTATGTAGGTACATCTGCACCCATAACTTTTAATGGCCTGGTAAGGCATTATGACCTCAGAGGTGGTAGTAACATGGCCGATATCCAGGTGAATCTGACCGACAAACATGACAGGGATCTTCAAAGTCATGATATTGCAAAAGCCTATCGTCCCGGCGTTCAAAAAATTGCAGCAAAATATAATGCCAATGTTAAAATAGTTGAAGTGCCACCTGGACCCCCAGTCTTATCAACCATAGTCGCAGAAGTATATGGACCTGACTATGATGAACAGATAAGGCTCGCTGGTCAGGTTGAAGATATTCTAAGGAATACCGTTGATGTCGTTGATATTGATTGCATGGCTGAAGAAGACCAGAAAGAATTTGAATTTTCTGTTGACAAGGTCAAAGCAATGAATTACGGTGTGTCTCCTCAACAGATCTCTCAAACAATGAATATGGCATTATCCGAGAGACCTGTTTCTACCTTATACCAGGAAGAATCCCATACTCCAGTAGGTATTGTTCTTGCATTGGACGAATCAGACAAGACTTCTGTTTCAGATATTTCTGCCCTGAAGATCAAATCGGCAATGGATCAGATGGTCAGCGTATCCGAGCTTGTCAATATCAAGGAGGAGTTGAGAGAAAAGAATATATACCGAAAAAATCAAAAACGTGTCGTTTATGTGCTGGCAGATATGGCTGGAGAGTTGGAGAGTCCTGTTTATGCGATTCTGGGTATGTCAGATAAACTTAAGGCTATGGATCTGCCTGAAGGATTCTCTATGAATGAATTGTACCTTTCTCAACCCGAATTTGTAGATGACTATACAGTCAAATGGGATGGTGAATGGCAGATTACCCTGGAAGTTTTCCGAGATCTGGGTATTGCATTCCTGGGTGTCATCATCATCATATATATTCTGATTGTGGGCTGGTTCCAAAACTTCAAAGCGCCAGTTGTCATGATGGTTGCTATTCCGCTTTCACTGGTTGGAATTGTACTTGGACATTGGTTGATGGGGGCATTTTTCACTGCTACTTCGTTTATTGGAATGATTGCCCTGGCAGGAATCATGGTGAGGAACTCTGTGTTGCTCATTGACTTTGTAAATATCAGGCTTGCAGAAGGGGCAGCTCTGAAGGATGCGGTCATAGAAGCCGGAGCTGTAAGGACAACGCCTATCTTATTGACTGCCGGTACAGTAGTAATCGGTGCTTTTGTGATTTTATTTGATCCGATATTTCAGGGTCTGGCAATTTCATTAATGGGGGGCACAATCGTATCTACAGTTCTGACATTGCTTGTTGTACCGCTGGTTTATTATATCATTGAAAGAAAAAAACACCTAGCATAATAATTATGGATACAAACAATATGAAACTACTCATAGTCACTGCAGTAGAAGAATTTCATGGAGAAATCAGGAGTCTTTTTAAAAAGGCAGGGATTGAAAATTTCAGCAGTTCAGAAATCGACGGATTTAAAAATCAGAATGCGCTTCGGGTAAGTACCTCATGGTTTCCGGGAGAAAAAGGTGCCAATGAGTCCAGCCTGTTTTTTTCCTTTACAGCTGAAGAAAAGATCGACACCTTTTTTGAAATGATAAAAGATTTCAATGAAAAAATATTATCTCCAAATCCGGTCAGAGCTATTGTTGTACCTATCGAAAAGATAGTTTAGTCTGAATATAATATTCAAAAGTACCTTTGTATAAAATCGCCACTAATAAAAAATATGAAAAACTATAGTTTCTTTGGATTGCTGGTTATATCTCTTTTGATGTCTACAGGATGTTCCCAGGGCTCCGGGTCTGATAAAAGATCTGCTTTAAAAGTCATCGACAACCCCAAATTATATGCTGAAGGCTTCAAGTTGGTAAATCAGAATTGTATTACCTGTCATTCTCCATCTGCAACAATAGATAACCGGATAGCACCTCCCCTGGCTGCAGTTAAAACCCATTACCTGGATGATACAGACAGTAAAGAAGAATTTATCACTGAAATGGTTGAATTCATTTTAAAACCGAGCCTTGAAAAATCGAAAATGCCCAAGGCTGTAGAACGATTCAACCTGATGCCTTTGCTGGGGTACTCCAAAGAACAATTGACAGAAGTGGCCAATTATCTCTACCACGCAGAAGTTGAAAAACCGGATTGGTTTGAAAAACACTATGAGGAAGAAAAGGCTGAGTTCATGAAATATGCTTCGGATGATACAGAAGACTACCTGAAAAAAGGATTGGGCCTTGCATTGTCAACAAAAGCTATTCTGGGTAAGAACCTGATGGGCGCCATTAAGGAAAAAGGGACTGCTAATGCATTGGGATTTTGCAGTTTACGTGCTGTTCCTCTGACTGATAGCATGTCTATGAGGTTGAATGCAAAAATTAAGAGAGTTTCAGATAAAAACAGGAATCCGGAAAATGCAGCTAATGTGGAGGAGTTGGCATATATTAAACAAGCCAAACTGGATATTTCTGAGAACGGGAATGCCAGTCCTCAAACGATTGAGAAAGAGAGCATGATCGTCGGATATTATCCCATCATGACAAATCAAATGTGTTTGCAATGTCATGGAAATCCCGGAGAAAATATTGATGAAGAAACCCTGGCAAGGATTGATAATTTGTACCCTGCAGATGTAGCAAGGGGATATGGACCGAATGAATTGCGAGGTATCTGGGTAGTGGAAATGAAGAAGTAATACTTCCTGCTAAAGAGATGCCTGCAAGCCAATTTTAAACCTTACCGGGGCCGGACTAAACCCATACACTTCGTAATAATGAGTATCAGTGATATTCCTGATATTAAGAAACCAGTTCATAGATGCATTTTGCCTGAAGTTAATATTAAGATCGACCAGGAAATAAGGGTCCAATATGACATCAAAAGTTTCAAAACTCATAGAATCGAAATAGCTGTCGGCTCTTTCACCAACCCATCTTGCATTAATCCTGGATTGAAATTTATCATTAAATGCATAAACCAATGATCCATCTACCTGGTGTTTAGGTCTTCGCAAAAGATTGGTTCTGCTTACAGGCATTCCCGCAGCCTGGGTTTCTCTATTACCCATAAGATAAACATATGAAATATGAGCTCTTAATTTTTCAGAGAGCTGGTACGCGTCCCTGATTTCAAGACCATAATTATATGCCTCGTCCAGATTGTCATAAATAAATTCGGGAGAGAAAATGATCAGTTGGTTAAAGTTAAAATAAAACAGATTTAAGGCGATCCTGTTTTTTTGGCCTTCGTGTTCTATCCCGGTTTGTAAGGATTTACTCTTTTGAGCTTTAAGATTTGGGTTGGCACCAAAAGGGCCGTACAATTGAGCAAGTAACGGTGCTTTGAAACCTGTACTCCAATTTCCGTAAACTCTCAAATCAGGGTTGGGAAAATATGAAGCACTAAAACTATAATCATGACTTACTCCAAAATCTGAATTATCTGTAAACCTGTATCCGGCTTCGAACTTTATATATGAACTCAGATTGCAGATGAGGTTTAAATACGGACTATGTACAATCATATCCGCGATGTCTGTCACTGATTCGTTGTTCTGGTATTGATAACCCATGGTTAGATTCAGTTGATCGCTGATTTGAGTAGATCCAAAAAGGTCTGCATTCCATGCCTGTCCCTCATAAATAAAATCTCCAAATTCAGTTTTGAATATCCTGTCAGAGGAGGTGCGTGCCAGCAATATGGATAGACTGTTGACGTCTTTCTGATATAATGAAGAAAAAGAAAAACGCTGAGCGCTCGCATCATAAGCTGAAGTGCCATCGGTAAAAGCACCATCGTCATACATGGATTCCCATTCAGTTTGCGTTCCTGTCAACCTGATCTTCCAGTAATCAGTAAGCTGATACCCCAGTCCGGCATCAAGATTTATTTTTTCATATCCATCATTATCAAAATCCGAATTGCCGCTCTCGTCTTCCGCTTCTGAAATGCCTTTGGAATCAGAATACTGACCCTGTAAAAAGTAAGACAAGCGGTTGGATTTTCCATTTATTGAAGCATCCATTTCCATTGTATTGAATGATCCATAAGCTAAAGATGCAGATGCATTAAATTGATCTTCATGATTTTTACTAATGATATTGATGACACCTGCCACTGCATCCGAACCATAAAGAACGGATTGATTGCCTTTCAATATTTCTATCCGATCCACCTGTGCAAGATTGAGTAATCTCATATCGAATGATCCGCCGATACTTGTTGGATCATGAATGGGTTGTCCATCCAGCAGGAAAAGTGTAAAATCGCTTTCTGTGCCCTGGGTATAAATGATCTGATCTTTACCCGGATTACTCAGACTTCCATTTACAGTGATCCCGGGAACTTGATCAAGTATGTCCCCTAATCTGGAATATGAAGACTCACGGATTTCCCTGGAAGAGATAGTAATAATATTCTTTGTGCTTTGTTTGGAAGTTTTTGGAATCTTGGAGTCGGTTATAACTATGGTTTCAATATGCGTACTGTCTTTGATATTCTGTGCAGACAATGAAAATGCAACAACGACGAGGCAAATAATTAGAAATGATTTCATTAGTTTCAAATTGGAGCGCAATATATTGAAATTAAAGAATCGAAATATTTTTAATTCTCTATCCAAACTCTGAATATATCTTACGAAAGTATCTCAAGATTTCATATGACAACGATTAAACCAACCTCGGCATCGAACCGGATAGATTCCCTTGATATTCTCAGGGGCTTTGCATTATTAGGTATCCTGATCATGAATATGATTTCATTTTCGATGGTGGGCGCAAATTACCTCAATCCGATGGCAGAAGGACAACTCCAGGGCGCAGATGAATGGGCATTCATCTTTAGTCAGTTGTTTGCCAATCAGAAATTCATGTCTTTATTTTCCATCCTGTTCGGCGCAGGTATTATTTTGATGACTGACAGGATGGTAGCTAAGGGAAGCAGCCCGGCAAAGAGGCATTATTCAAGAAACTTTTGGTTGTTGTTATTTGGACTAGCGCATGCATACCTCATCTGGATGGGGGATATACTTGTGCCTTATGCGATATGTTCTTTATGGGTTTATTTATTCAGGAAGAAATCAGCTAAGACATTATTCATATTAGCTGCTGTGTTTTATTTTATAGTACTGGTTCTGGGTTTGATGACGGGATTTTCCATGCCGTACTGGGGCGAAGCAGAAATTGCAGAATTATGTACAGGCTGGGTACCATCAGGGGAAGCTATAGCAACAGAAACTGCTGCCTACAAAGGAAGCTGGCTTGATCAAATGCCAGTCAGGGCATCAGGTGCCTTTTATCTTGAAACCTTCGTCTTTGTATTTAGCATGGGATGGCAGATAACAGGGTTAATGTTGATTGGAATGGGTTTGTATAAAACAAAGGTTATCACTGCTGAACGCTCTTCTTCGTTTTATAAGAAAATGATGTTGTCAGGATTTGGTTTGGGTCTTACTCTAGGTATTATCGGTTTGTTCCAGAACTATAAGAATGACTGGTCTTGCGAATATTCATTCTTCATTGGAAGCCAGTTTAACTTTCTTGGCAGTCTTCCTATGGCTTTAGGGTATATTGGATTGATCATGTGGTTGAGTAAAAGTAAAGTTGCTGAATTGTTGAAAGAATGGCTTGCACCGGTAGGGCGAACGGCATTGAGTAATTATCTTATGCAATCAATTATAGTGACTCTGATATTTTATGGTCATGGATTAGGACTGTTTGGTACAGTTGGCAGGGCTGAGCAATGGTTATTTATTTTAGGTATCTGGCTGGCTCAAGTTATTGTTTCAAGATGGTGGATGAAGCATTACCGTTTTGGTCCTTTTGAATGGGTATGGAGATCTTTGACTTATGGGAAGATGCAGGCAATGAAGAAATAACTGTAATCAGGAAAAAATTATACAATAATTTGAGCGATAACTAGATCTGTTAAATGTCAAAACCACTTCTTTTTCTTAAAGAAAAATAGAAGAGTCAGGAAAAGAATCATCATAATTCCCAGGAGGTAGAAATATCCATACTTGAAATGTAATTCCGGCATATTGTCGAAGTTCATTCCATATAATCCTGCCAAAAAGGACAGTGGTACAAATATGGTTGTGATAATGGTCAGGATCTGCATGACTTTGTTCATCTTGAAACTGATTTCTGAGAGATACAAGTCCTGTAGACCATTTAGCAAGTCCCGGTAATTTTCAACTGTGTCCAGAAGCTGGACAACATGATCGTATAAATCACGAATGTACAGGATTGTATCGGACGCGATAAACTGGCTGTCAGATTTTGAAAACTGGCTTAAGCTTTCACGTAAAGAGAGTATGGATTTTCTAACGATCAATAATTCCTTTTTGAGATTGTGTATTCTGGATTTGATTGTATGATCGGGGTCTTCAAGAAGATCATCTTCAACTTTTTCGATTAATTCCCCGATACTATCCAGTACATAATAGTAGTGATCGACCGTATTATCTAGCAATGAATAGACCAGGTAATCTGCACCTTTATTTCTGATTCTTCCAGCCGATGTTCTGATACGTTCACGTATCGGTTGAAACAAGTCAGTATCACTTTCCTGGAATGAGATGACGAGTCCTGTTTTGAAGAACAGACTAACTTGCTCGGTCCTGACTTTTAATTCATTTTTATCGAGATGGAATGCTCTGATTATAAACAAATTACCAGAGCTATATTGTTCAAATTTTGGTCTTTGATAGATATCAACGACATCTTCCTGTATGAGTGGATGGATCTGGAATAACTTTCCCAAAGCAGTTATCAAATCAGTATCATGCAAACCACGAATATCATACCAGTCAACTTTTTCATCAGGTGATTCATTAATGATGATATCATTTTTGGTATCGTAAGACTGATCTGTAAATGAATCAGAATCATATTGCAGGTAATGAATATATGCAGTCTCTACTTTGCGGTTCCCGGTAAAAATGACGGAACCTGGTGGCAAACCAATTTTCTTTCTTCTTTTGGCCATATTTTCCAGTTAGCTATGGATGAAATGATATTAACTGCTGTTTTTATGAATGATATTTCGATATGGAAAGGGTATTTCGATGCCTTCTGCATCAAATCTTTTTTTAATACTCTCATATAGGTCACAACTCATCACAAAACCATCAACGGCATCCTTAGACCATGCCCATGCTCTCAAATTAACTGAATATTCACCAAGTGATAAAACACGAACCGGAACTTCCGGGATGCCTTCAGCGATTTGTTCTTCGGTTCTAGGGTCTACATGCATAGGATGATCAAGAACTTCTGACTCCATAATTCTTTTGGCCAGATCAATATCAGAATCATAACTAATACCTATCTCAATCCACTTACATATCTTATCATCGGCAAAATCAGCATTAATGATGATCTCATCACTGATGACTGCATTTGGAATTAATATTCTTCGATTTTCAAAATCACGAATCACAGTATGCCTTAAAGTAATATCTTCAACTACACCGTTTAAATCCCGGATTTTCAATCTGTCGTTTACCCTGAATGGTTTAAAAATGACAATAAAAAAACCGCTTATGATATTACTCAATGCATGCTGGGATGCAAATCCTAAAGCTACGGCCATGATTCCTGCACCTGCAAGCATCGAATTGGCAAGCGCACGAAGGTTTGGCATTATGTAGATTGCCGCACCAAATCCAACAAGATAAATCATTGCAGTAACTACACGACGCAAAAATTTATAGTTGGTTGGGTCATTATTTAAATCTTCACTGGATTTCTTGATTAGTTGCCTGAATAATTTGTCAACAATTAATGCAATGAGAAAAGTTAGAACAAGAATAGCCAGGAAAAAAATCGAATATTTTAAATTAGGAGTCAATGTCCGTATTATTTATGGATTATCAGAATATCTACAAATTGGCGATTATTTATGAAAACTAAACTATGGTTTGAATAAAATATATTGCAGGAAGAATGGCTTGTTTTATTGTTATTCAGGAACATCTGAAAATCAAATGACTCCCATTTTACTGTAAAAAACAAAGACCCTACATAGAAGCAGGGTCTTTGACATTTTTTACTTGATGTAAAGCATTTTAATCTTTTTATTCTTTATTTAAAGCCAATGCAAATGAAATTGGTATTAACCCCAGCGTCAGGAATGCATAATCTCCACCGGGTATAATCGTTGAAGGAGATACTGTATTGATTATGATCAAAATTAGTATTGGAACCAGGCCCAGTATTGCTCCAATGAGCATCAGGTTGATACCCTTGGCGGATCTTTCTTCAGCAGTGCTGCTATTATATCTTTTAATCAATGTCAGTAATGCCCAGCCAAAGTAGTATACGATGGTCAAGCCAAACAGGACCCTCATCCCTGTTCTCAAACCTGTAACCCATTCTGGATCAAGTAGTTCTAGAATTATAATAATTACAGCAAGTAAAACTACTGGTCCAAAAATCAGATAGTTGGCTTTTGATGTTCCAAGAGGAGATCTTTGGGAAGGAAACTGCAATAGGAATTTGACCAGGTATGCAAATGCCCCGAGGAAAAGTGTTGTGGTTACAATATTGGAAATATCTCTCATTGCAGGACTTGATAAGTAAGGTCCCCCGAAAAAAGTTAATGAGAATAAAATGGAAAACACTGAAAATAAAGCTGCAGCATAGCTTTTATTGGTCATGAATATCCAGATACCGCACAATAGAAATATAAGCCCAAGCAAGAAACCGGCATAATTAAGCATTTTAGAACTTCCTGATGGTGAGGCAAAGGTTAAATCCATAGCCATTTCTTCTCCATTGCGATCAACAACATAGGACCATGTATCTCCTACTTTCGCTCTTGACTTCAATTCCCAGGATTTTGTATCATTGACACCAGTTCCATCAATACTTATCAAACGATCACCTACCTGCAGGCCGGCGGCTTCCGCTGGTGAGTCTTGGTCAATCTGGATGATAGTGCTATTACCATCAGTTCGATAACCGTCAGTTGTATTATTTTTCATATCCATCAGACCTAGAATGGCCCATAATGCTACCAACACGATTAAAATTATCGTTGGCATTTTGTACTTATCAACTTTAGCTTTCATATTGTTTTGTATTAATTGGTTACAAGTTCTTGAAGGAAGAATCAGGGGTTCTGAGGTGATTGTTGTTATTAAATATAATATATATATGTAATAAAACTGTATAATAGACTCATATACATAGCCTTAGATAGAAGGCAAAGGAAGTAAATAAGAGACGGAATTGAATTTTTTAATCAAATTCCAGATAAGCTAAGAGTGCCTTGATTCTAAGTATAATGGTAAACGCTATTTTAATTCTTTATTGAATTTCATATTAAAATCCAACCTGAACCTGTTGCCGGATTCATTTTCAATATCCGGGGTCACAAGTCCCTGAACAAAATAAGCCCTTGCGACGACATTGAATCTTGAATCAAAAGCATAAGCCATACGGATTTCATGGCCCTGGTAATTGGTGTTCCTGTTACGGTTGATATTTCCAAGACGTATCCAGTCGTCCTCAGTGTAATAACTGACAACTGAATATTCTTCCTTATGGGTATAATAGTATCCAAATAGCCAATCTCCTTTATTTTTCAATTTACCAGCATTAATACTAAACACATAGCCGGTTTTTTGATCTTTAAAAACGGGATCAATCAATTCATCCGGTATGTCATCATAGTCTTCGAGGTTTATGAAATGATCAATACCAATGCTTATTGGAAGGGTAGACTTCAATTCAATTTTCAAACCCGTCACAATGAAAGTATAGTCCAGCTTGAACCGTTCTCCATTGTAGAAGAAATCTGTGGTTGGCACATTGTTGATATCCCTGAGCGCATAGTATCCACTCGCAAATGTAAAGTCCAGATTATCCATTTTGAGCCCAAGTTCAAGCTGACCATTTATCATATGTCCATCGATTTGGCCATTTGTCGGATCCGCAGGATCAAAGTTTCCATTCCCTGTATTGGTTATAAAATACCCGGCTTTTGGCTTGAAGGTCAGATTTCCGGATTTAAATGATGCACCGGCTGCCAACCCTTCCGGATTCACATCATCATCCCAGAATAATTCGTTCTGCTTCCAAAATGGGAAACTGTTCTTCCCAACCCACCACCAGTATTTGTCATATTTACCAGCGATGTAGACTTTATCAAGGTTGACTGGAAAGGCTGAAAATTCACGATGTCCGAAATTGTTATGCGGTGACTGTAGGCTTTCTTCGACACCTGATCTGATCCGCGCACCAAAACTGATGTATTCATTCCAGGTATAATTAAACCCAAACCTTAATCTGTGTCTCAAACGGAATCGGTCCTCCCGGTATGTGCCATCAAAATTTCTGGAGTCCCAGTCCTGTTCTGCACGCATTCTCACATCTCCAAAAAGTTTAAGCGTGCTTGTGCTTTTTTCATCATTGGAAAGCTTTTGTGAATGATCTGGCTTCATTCGATTAGAATTTGTATTAGGACCAGGCTGAGCTATTAATTCTGAACCAAAGAAAATTGCACAGAATAATAGAGTGATAAAGGATATGTTTTTCATACCAGTTGATTTTCATTTTGTGAGTTTACCCTTTTAGAATGCCAGTAGTTTTGATATATAGTTTATAGCATTCCTGGTAAACAAAATTCTAATATGGTATTAATTGAAGAGTTAAAGAATGATCTTGATCAGTTGCAGACCTAATTTTAGAGCAATGAAAGCTCATTTTAAATCATAACTATTTTAGAGAAGTTAAGGACTCGTTTCCGGGGATGCCTTTGTATCTGAATTATTATAGATTGGAATCGAAGCATATCTGGATTGGATTTCTTTTTGTATATATTAGGATATAATTCCAATCAAAATTGATACCTATGCTTTTGCGATTCATTTACCTGTTAGTTCTTTGTATAGGTACGATATTTCTCAATGCACAAAAAGACACTTCATATCTTAAGTATGATCAATTACATTGGTCGGATATTGAAAATGTAGATTTAAATAAGGCTGTAACAAAGGTAATAGCAGGAACACGAACAGAGCAAAACCTTGAAGACCTTCCTTTTACTGTATTTGTAATAAGCGGTCAGGAGATACGTGAACATGGATATCATACACTGGTTGATGCTTTAAAACATCTGCCGGGAATCAGGGTATCACAACCGGGCTCTGGTCTGGATGGAGAATCCTTTATGATGCGTGGATTGTATGGCAACACTTATGCTAAAATTTTGATCAACGATGTGCCTGTCAGACCATCTGTTGTGGGAGCCATGCCGATAGGAAGCCAATTGCCAATCCGACAGGCTGAGAGAATAGAAGTGATCTACGGTCCTGCGGCTACCTTATATGGAGCGGATGCGGCTTCAGGGATCATCAATATTATTTTGAAGGACAGTGAATATCCAACTTTCGCCCAGGCCGATATTGAAGTTGGTGATGATAATCTTACAAGGTTAACGGCAATGTTTGGAGGTAAATTCGCCCTGGGTAAAAAAACAATAAAAATTAAAATGTATGGCGGGTACACTTCTTTTAACGACAGGGAGGTAAAATATGACCTTAATAATCTTTATAACCCACAGCAATATGAAAATGTACTTGGTTTAAATGCCCAGGATATCATACAATATGAAGATCGTCCTAATTATATAGGAACAACAGGTTCAACCTTTCTTTCAGCACTTCCTCATTTAAGTAATTATGCCGGGTTTACTGCAAGCCTTGGTGCCATTGAACTCACAGCACAAAGAATGTTCAGAGCTGATCACAGTTCTATAGGTCTCAATCCTTTTGCGGTATCATACGCTGATCCTCAAAGCTTGATGGGTGAGGAGATCATTTCAAATTCAATCGTAATCAGGAAAGAATATATGAAGTGGGATTTCAGCCTTCGATTTAACAGCCTATATTATAGTATCACGCCTTTATCATCGTATAAATATGTTCTACCCCAATTCGGTACGGTTGTAAATGCTTTTGCACTTGGGTTTTTAGGTGATACAGGAACCAGCCCTATGATGAACATTCCTCAATTGGTAGATAGTCTCTATCTTTCAGGGTCAAGATATGTAGCAAGCACATTCAATGATTTTTCAATAGAATTCCAGGCCAATATTCGTATTAATGAGAATATCAGCCTTTCAACAGGATTACAAACTCAAGGAGGCACAGGTGGTGGCATTGAAAGGTTCAGACCATTTCCCAAGAATACATTGACAGGAGTTATTTTACCCGATATTTTAGTCAATCCATCTGCTTCTTTTTCATCCATAACCTCCTTTATGGAAGGTTATATTAAATTTGGATCATTCTCAGCAATTGGTGGGATCCAATTCTTTCTTAGATCAGATGATTTGGAGTCAGATGAAATTGTGTTCAATCCAAGATTTGGATTATTATATAAAATCACTCCTGCCCTGAGTCTGCGTGCATCGTACAGCCAGG
The DNA here is from genome assembly GCA_013042795.1 of Saprospiraceae bacterium. Next base: position 20,873 of record JABDPK010000149.1, read on the forward strand.
CTTTCAGGTATCCTTCAGCTTTCTTCAATAATTCTTCATACACCTTAACTGTACAGGACGACTCATTTAATATTCAAATCGGTTCGCAAAATCTTGAAGCCGAACAAACTATAAACCTGGAGACCGGTATACGTTTTACTCCATCAAAAGATATCTCACTTGATGCCAGTATTTATTATATGAAAACGACAAATTTCATAAACTTTGATGTCAACAATAAGGGAACAGATCCATTAATTTTTTGGGGATACAACAACGACCCGGGCTCTTTCAACAAATTGACAGGAGGACAAATTAGTCTTTCGGTCAGGAATCTGATTCCGGCTATAAAATTAGGAACAGAAGTAAACCTGAATTACTCCCAGGGAAAAGAACGTATACTACAGGTGGACTTTGAAAACAGTGCTGAAAGACAATTACAGGACTTGCCGGTCATTCGGGCACATCCGGCTTTTATTGGTCATATCAGGATGTCTATTGAACCGGTAAAAAATCTAAGCTTCTTCCTTGATCATTCATTTATGACGAATAGCTGGACCAGGAATATGTTACGCATTACAAATGCTATTGCAAATAATTCCCTGGAACAGCTTGAAAACAAGGGGTATTATACACTTGATATTCGTTCCCTGTTTAAAATAAGTCGTCAATTAA
>JABDPK010000151.1 GCA_013042795.1 Saprospiraceae bacterium
TTTGACCGGTTGTGGCATCCAGCACAAGCAAAACTTCATGCGGTGCACCGGGTAATTTTTTGTTTATGGAATTTTTGATTTTTGTCAGTTCTTCCATGAGGTGTCTTTTCGTGTGCAATCTACCTGCCGTATCAATGATTGCTACATCTACATCGTTGTTTTGGGCATATTGTACCGTTTCATAAGCGACTGCAGCAGGATCCGAATGCATCCCCTTATCGAAAAATTGCGCTTCATTTCTGTCTGCCCATATTTTCAATTGATCTACAGCTGCTGCCCTGAATGTGTCGGCTGCTCCAAGTACAACTGCTTTGTTCCTTTGTTTGTACTGATGAGTCAGTTTGCCAATTGTCGTTGTTTTACCGACACCGTTGACACCTACGACCAGGATCACATAAGGTTTCTGCTCTTCTGGGAAAACAAAATCCTCAATGTTTTCAGTGTTATTTTCTGTCAGAATTTCAACAACGACTGATTTGAGAATTGTATTCAGTTCCTTGGTATTAAAATATTTTACTTCGGAAACTTTTGATTCGAGCCTGTCAATTATTTTGATTGTTGTTTCAAGGCCAACGTCAGAGGAAATAAGAATACCTTCCAGTTCATCAAGGAATTCTTCATCGACTTTAGACTTTCCTGCAACAGCTTTGGCAATCTGACCGAAAATATTGGACTTGGTTTTTTCAAGACCCTGATCAAGATCCTTTTTTTTATCTTTTGTAAAATATTTCTTGAAAATACTCATATGGACTGGAAGTGCTTATGAAGGATAAATAGGGTATAAATAAAAAGGCAAAGTTTTGAACTTTGCCTTTTTAGCTGCGATTATTTATTCTCAGCGAAGAATTCTTTGACCTTGTCTTTGTGGATCATTAATTCTTTATAAGTGTATTTTCCTGTTGCAGGATCTTTAACACTTTTCACAACTTTCACGAAATCCCTTCCGGAACCGGCATTTGCTGCTCTTTGTGCGACCCTGGCGTTTTTACTAACTTTTGCCATAATTACTTAATTTCTTTGTGAATAGTATGCTTCTTTAACACAGGATTATACTTCTTTAGTTCAATCCTGTCAGGAGTATTTTTCCTGTTTTTTTGAGTGACGTATCTGGATGTACCAGGCATGCCGCTGTTTTTATGTTCCGTACATTCAAGTATTACCTGAATTCTATTTCCTTTTTGTCTGGCCATGATCTTCTATTTTTTTAGGTCGATTCCAATATCAAATCCTGCTTTTTCCTGCCTTTTAAGATACTCATAAAGACCTACTTTATTAATAGTTCTCATAGCAGTAGATGATAGTTTCAAAGTTACCCACTTATCTATTTCAGGGATATAATATTTCTTTTTATGCAAGTTCGGTAAGAACCTTCTTTTTGTTCTCCTTTTGGAATGCGACACATTATTTCCTGTGATCGGCTTTTTCCCTGTTAGCTGGCAAACTCGTGACATCGTATTTAGATTTTTCTATAAAAGAAGCGCAAAGATATATCTTTTATATGATTTATGAAATATAAAATTGCATGCTTTTTATAGGAATCTGAGGATAAAATGCAGTAGTTCTGACTGTCTTATCCTTTATTCTGAATTGAATCATTGATTATTTCATTCTAAGCAGTTGCATTTTAAATTATGAAAATGGTCGTTTAACTTTTCCATTATGTACAGAATATAATTTTGTTCATCTAAAATTGACACCTATCCGACACTATTTCATCAAACGGGTATAAATCTGCAAACTAGTTGTCATTTGTCTGTAAATCAGGTGATTATAATAGTTACCTACGATAAATTCTATGTCTTAAGAGTAACACAAGAATATTTAAGATAAATCAACCTTTTAATTTATTACAGAATGAAAACACTAATAACCTTTTTATCAGTTCTATGCTTCGCTATTTCGGCGAATGCACAATGGAAAGTAGGACCACGTGTTTCTGTAGGTGTAGTCACACAATCAGAAACCAATATTCCTATAATGCCCCAGGGCGATTATTATACCTATGAATTTGGATATGTTGGTAGCCCTCAGGTAAGCTCATTGGGATTTATGGCATATAATAACCTGGGTCCCGTTTTTTTACAATCAGAATTCCTTGCGACTAAGTACACGCTTGAGTTTTCCATGACGACTTACAAAAGTATAAATGCACCCGAATTGTACAGGGAAACACATTATGTTATTGAAATTCCTTTTGCAGCAGGTGTGAACTACAAGAATTTCAAATTTGGAGTAGGTCCGGTATTTGAAATCAATGTTGACAAAGACAGCGAGCTGGCGGTTATGGAAAATTACACGGACAGATCCAAAAAGTCAGATTTTGGTTTTCACGGATTGATCGGATATACCAAAGGAATTTTCCATATCGATCTGAAATACCATTACAAATTTTCTTCTATGGTTGAAGATTTCGCTTTTGGATATGATCAGTTTATGTTCAATAAAAGCGCAAACCGACTTTCAATTGCAATGGGAGTCGCATTCTAAAGAAAAATATATATCATAGCAATTGGGGACCGGTCTTGATTTTTCAGGGTCGGTTTTTTTTATTTTAATCCTGGTTTTCATTTTAATGGTATTGAATCATTCTTGCTATCTTGAGAATGACAAATACGCAATTGTTGTTTTCCAAACTAAATATCGCATTCAAAACCATCTTCTGTCTGATCCTGCTAAGTACTTTTTTAATACCATCATTGCTTTATGGCCAGGAAAAATTCAATTGTGAAGGACAGGTGTATGCAGTAGATAATAAGAGTACAAGTCTTTTCAGCCTTTCCGTAAATGCATCCAATAATTCTGTGCGTATTGTCCCTTTGTTTGACCTCGGCGTCTATCTGGATCCATTGGGATTCAGGCCTTCAGATCAGTTGATTTA
>JABDPK010000152.1 GCA_013042795.1 Saprospiraceae bacterium
GTCCCAAAGGAATCTCTTCTGCATAATATGCGAATGTTCCGGAATCATGATTCCAGCTGGAATGATTATATCCCGGGGAATTATAATCACCTAATAATTCAATACTGTCTAAATTGGTCATGTCCCAAACATAGTACCCCAGGTAGCCATGAGAAGCATAAGCGGTGTCATTCTTGACATACACATCATGTATATAATAATTTTCAGATGGTTCGCCAGCTTCCTGGTCAAGATGAATATTATCAAGCAATGTTGGATTATCAGGCGTACTGATATCAAGGACAACCATGCCCTCAAGGGCGGTATTTGAACCAACGGCATACAGCCTGGCTGAAGTTGTGTCAATAAATATATTGTGTGCTTTGGTGAAAAATGCCGTAGTTGACAGGACATGTGTCACAGGATTGGATGGTAATCCGGACATATCAAAAATGTGAAGTCCTTCTGAACAATTATCACATACTGCATACAGATAATCGTTATACGTTTTGAAATCTCTCCACACTGTACTGTTTCCTCCATCAAATCCAAATATTCTTACAGGATTATAACAATCCGAAACATCTATAACCAGTATAGAATCTACATTGCCGAGAATAGCATATTCACTGGAATCTGAAGCAGTATATCCCCATACATCATTGTATGTCACTCCACTGTGTACAGGCATCCCTGGGGGGTCCCATTGAGCAATACGGATCATATTTAATGAATCCTGTCCACAAATGTCTTGTGTTAAAAAAAGGAAGAATAGTATTGAGAAATATTTAAATTTCATGTTACATTGTAGTTCTCAAAATTTAAAATTATACCTCACTTAATGTCTCTTAGAAAAGTAAAAAACCACCTAAAAAAAGACATAATTCTTGAAAAGCTTATTGCTTCAACTGATATGTTAAAATTACCAAAATCAGGGAATGTTTTTAATGAACTTGTAAAGGCGATCGTATATCAGCAAATATCTTATAAGGCTGCTGACAGTATTTATTCAAGATTTATAGAATTATTCGATAGTGAAAAGTACATGCCTGCCGAGTTGTCAAAACAAAAATTCGAAGATCTCAGATCTGCAGGATTAAGCAATCAAAAGGCCAATTATGTAAAAAATATTGCACTTTTCTTTGAAGAACACCAATTGATAAATTGTGACTGGGAAAGATTAAGTGATGAGGAAATAATTGATTTATTGACCCGTATCAAAGGCGTTGGTACCTGGACAGTCCATATGATCCTTATTTTCCAGTTATGCAGACCTGATGTATTTCCTGACAAAGATCTGGCGATTCAGATTGTAATGAAAAAACTATACAGAATTAACTCTGAAAAGAGGCAATTATTGGTTGATATGAACAAAATTGCACATAACTGGAGTCCCTACAGATCATTTGCTTCATTATATTTGTGGTCCTGGAGAAGAGATAACAACTGATGGATAGAATTATTGGCAGATTTGACGGGACTGAAAAGGGGCCACTTCTGATATGTTTCGGAGCTTTACACGGTAACGAACCAGCAGGAATTAAGGCGGTTGATCTTGTTCTGAAAATGTTGGAAATAGAACCTATCAGTAACCCTGACTTTTATTACAAAGGCAGATTTCTTGGCTTAATAGGAAATCTTAAAGCGCTTGAAAAAGGAATTCGCTTTATTGACAAAGACCTCAATCGCTCGTTTATTCCTCAACATATAGAGCATATAAAAAATCTCCATGAAGACCAACTTGACAGTGAAGACAAAGAATTGCTTGACCTGTTAAATGTAATTAATAAAGAAATCAAGGATTACCAGCCAAGTCACATTCTGTTCCTGGATCTCCACACGACCTCATCCTATGGAGGTATTTTTACTATATCTCACGACACACCTGATTCTATCAGAATTGCTCAATCATTACATGCACCTGTAATCCTTGGTATCACACGCGATCTTAGAGGGACTACCCTTCACTATTTCAATAACGACAACTTTGATGAAGAGGTTATATCCATCACCTTTGAATCAGGTCAACACCAGGAATCCCTGTCTGTCAACCGTGCTATTTCTGCAATCATCAACTGTATGAAGGAGATTGGCTCTGTTAAGGAACATCATGTTGAAAATTTTCATGAAGAGATTCTTATTAAATATTCAGATAAGCTTCCTAAAGTGGCGACCCTTTTAGAAAGACATGGTGTGGAACCCGGACATCAATTCAAAATGAATCCAGGGTACGAAAACTTCCAGTTTGTAAGAAAAGGAGAAATCATTGCTGAAGATAAAAACGGACCTATCAAGGTCAAGGAAGACGGTTTGCTGCTGATGCCCCTGTATCAAACGAAAGGGGAAGATGGGTTCTTTGTGATTAAAGTTGTTGAAGAAAGAAAATGATACCTGAAGCGACCATAGAAAATGCGATAACCAAACTTTCCGAATCAAGGGAAGACGTGGAAACAAGATTCCTGGAAAATCATCGCATATTTTTTGACTATTTACATAATGAAATCCTCAGTGCACTTGAAGACGATCTCCAGGCTCAACTTATTTTCTATATCACTATCATACATGAATCCTGCTTCCTGGCAAATGGATCCTTGCCGCCGTTCAGCCTGGAAGACTATGCCGAGAATGAAGATAATAACTGGCGAACCACGGAAAAAAATTCAAATTGGGAAGAAACAGTAAATTTCTTTTTCAGGGACTACCCCGAGGAAGACCTCCTGGCCTTTGTAGAAGATATGCTTTCTGAAATAGACGGAAGTGAAAAAAATACGGCCAGTACTGAAGTCATCTTCATAGTAGCGAAATCCTATATCGATACAGTCTGCTCTCTATGATGGCGTTTTACATTCAGATCTTTACAAAACTGAAAGTAGTCATAAAATCTTCAGATACAAACCTGACAAAGTAAACGCCCTGGCTTAAGCCATTTATTTCGAATTCTTTGATTCCCCGGTTGTTGGATGTAGAACGAATATCCATTTTTTGGCCCTTCGCATTGAAAATTGTAAAGACAGCATTTTCATCAACTACATTCTTTATATATACTTTGTCATAAGACGGGTTGGGGTACAGTTTCAGATCTGTAACTTCCTGGTCAACAGTGGAAGTACCAAGGTTTAATGAAACTGCAATTGTCGATGAATATACAAGGCAACCCTGATTATCCAAGGCCACTCTCAGGTAATAATCACCTTCCGGCAACTCATCTTCCAATTCAAGGAAATTGTCTTCCTTAACTGATTGGCTTAATATAATATCATTAAAATCTTCATCCGTAGCAATTTGAACAATAGCTGATCTGTCTTCATCAGCAGTCCATTCTATCCTGTCGAAAAGCCATGGTGTTAATTGTGAATCATTGACAGGAGTTATTATTTCAGGAGCATCAATACCCAATACTTTGACAACATTGATCACGGAACTGGAAACTACTGTATTCTTATTGATATCAATCAGTTCCAACCGAACATAACTGTCAGCAGGCAACTGGTCCCCATCGGATAATTCTATAAGCAGGTAATTATCTTCCACTGTAAACTGGATGCTTAACTCTTCCGAATTTTCATCCCACATCTTCACGGTATAATCCTGCAAACCTTGTTTATCCAGGTAACAACTAAATAATAAAGGTTCATCATTACAGATATTAAGCCGATGATCCTGGGGGACCAATGTGGCTATGGATGCATTCGTGAAACACAACTCCAAGGTCCATTCCTGGAACTCTCCACCATCCAGGAAAGCAAAATCCTCTATGCTTAAATCCCATTGTCCCCCTGCAAAGGAGCCATTAAAAACATCCAGTGGTGTTAATGGTAAATAAATTTCCTGGTCAATCGGCGGACACTTGATTTCTTCGAGATCTGACTGATCGTCAAACCCAAGATTGAAATTGTCTTCGTCATTACATAGATCAGATATTAATATTGAAGATGTCCCCTGGTAATTCAACTTGATCTCCAAATCGCTTATATACTCATGCCTTCCCCTGACATTTGGAATATTGATGTCTTCAACGATAACGCCATAAGGAAAATTGATTAAAGAATTGATCGTAGAAGGATTTGCACTTGATATTTCAATTGGTCCATCGAGGGAATAAATCCTGGTACAGAAGATAAAGGA
>JABDPK010000156.1 GCA_013042795.1 Saprospiraceae bacterium
GCCTTGTCCAATCCTGCTTCGGATCAGAATATTGAATTACGGGACAGGGATATCATTGAACTTTGGTCAAAGAAGCGATTTAATGATAACCTTACCATTGCCGTTAGTGGGTCGGTTCGAATTCCAGGCCAGTTTGCATACGACAATTCGAAATCGATCAGAGTAAGAGATGCGATTATGAGAGCAGGAGGAATGACAAGGGATGCATCAAATATTGCAGTTATTCATGAAAATGATCCGCTTAATCCAAGAATCAAGTCCTATAGGACGATTGATAATCTTGATGAGATATTCAAAGACCCACAGTCTGAAAGTAATTTCATACTTGATCCATTTGACAGTTTGGTTGTGGAATCCAAAAACACCTTTATTGAAGAATCATATGTCAGGGTAGAAGGTGCTGTGAACAGACCCGGAGAATACCAGTATGGACAGGATATGACGATTAGAGATCTGCTCGTTCTTGCAGGAGGATTTAAGATGGCTGCATCAACGAATAATATTGAAATATCAAGGGTCATCATAAGGAACAATCAGCCTACACAAACTGTGGTTGATAAACTTGAAGTTGACAGGTCTTACAACGTTATTGGTTTTGAAGGCGGTTATTTGCTGGAGCCTTTTGATAATATTGCCGTAAGATATATCAATGAATTTGAGTTGCAGCAAAGGGTTTTTCTTGAAGGTGAAGTCAAGTTTCCAGGGCCTTATGCCATCTCTAAAAAAAATGAACGCATAAGTTCTGTAATCAATAGGGCAGGGGGGTTAAGCCAGGAGGCCTTTCCTGCAGGTGCAACGCTTGACAGAAGCGAAAATGATTATGGATCGATCGTTATCAAACTTGATGAAATATTAAATGACCCTTCTTCAGAATTCAATTTTGTTGTTAAGAATGGAGATCGGATTACAGTACCCAAGACCAGGGAATTTGTCACAATTCGCGGAGCAACTAAAGTCAAAGAAGTTGTCGGTGAAGCGGCTATCAATGTAGGGAATGAAATCCATGTGCCCTACCACCAGGGAAAAGACGCCATGTTCTATATCAATGAATATGCCGGTGGACTAAATGAACTTGCAGACCGTCAAAAAATATTCGTGGAACATGCCAATGGCGAAATCAAGAAACCTAGGAATGCGCTGTTTAAAAAAGTGTATCCCAAGGTCCTTAAAGGCTCAACAATTACTGTGGGATACAAAACACCTGAAGATCCTGAATCAAAAGAACAAACTGATGTCGACTGGACTAAAGTACTTGGTGATTCTGTAGCGCAGGCAATGAGTATACTCACCCTTATTCTTCTAATCGAAAGGCTGGACTAAAGAAGACATTATTTTACAACTTGAGTTCGTTACAGAATATTGTTGAACCTATTGTTCAGTATATTCTGTTTCAATCGCCTTTATACCAGGTAGTTTTTTGCCTTCAAGATATTCAAGTAATGCACCACCCCCTGTAGATATATATGAAATCTTATCCGCAAGACCTGATTGATTGACCGCCGCAACGGAATCACCACCACCAACAAGAGAAAATGCATCATCTTCTGTAGACCGGGCTACTGCTTCTGCTATCCTTAATGTTCCTGAATTGAAGTTTTCAAATTCGAAAACACCGACTGGTCCATTCCAAAGAATCGTTCTGGAATCCATAATGATTTCCGAATATCTTTTGATCGCTTTTGGTCCGATATCCAAACCCATCCATCCTTCAGGTATTTCATCAGATGGAACAATATTTCTGTTTGCATCATTTGAAAAATCATCTGCAATGACGCTATCAACAGGAAAATGGAGATCTACATTTCTTTCTTTAGCTCTTGCTATCAGATCATTGGCCAGATCTATATGACTTTTTTCAAGAAGTGAAGAACCTACCTGTCCGCCCATGGCTTTAATGAAGGTAAAACTCATGCCACCACCTATCAAAATGTTATCAGTAAAATCCATGAGCTTCTCAATGAGCTGGATCTTGTCCGATACTTTGGCGCCTCCAAGGATGGCAGTGAATGGTCTTCTCGGACTATTCATTACCTTTTCAGCGTTCTCGATTTCTTTCCTCATCAAAAGCCCGAATCCTTTTTGATCTTTACGGAAAAACCTGGCAACGGTTGCTGTAGAGGCATGTTCCCTGTGCGCTGTTCCGAAAGCATCATTGATATAGATGTCTGCCAGTTTGGAAAGTTTGGCAGCCATTTCTTCGTCTCCTGTCTTTTCACCTTTTTCGAAACGCGTATTTTCCAAAAGCAGTACCTCTCCGGGATTCAGTGCCAGTGCCTTGTCAAATGCATCGGAACCTACCGTATCCGATGCGAATTTTATTTCTCTGTTCAGAAGAGCAGAAAGATGAGGGACCAGATGCCTTAAAGTAAATTTTTCAACATTCATCGAACCGTCCTCATTGAGTTTTTTTCCTGGCCTGCCGAGGTGAGAACAAAGAATCACCGATGCACCTTTATCAAGAATATCTTCTATGGTAGGAAGCGCTTTCCTGATCCTTGTGTCATCGGTGATTTTGTAGTCCTTATCCAATGGAACATTAAAGTCCACCCGGATCAGGACACGTTTATTTTTGAATTCCATATGTGACTATGCTATTCTTAGAGCCAGGTCAGCCAATCTTGCAGAATAACCAGCCTCATTATCATACCATGAAACCACTTTAATCATTTTGCCCAATACGCTTGTAAGCTGTGAATCAAAGATGGATGAATATGGATTTCTCACAATATCAGAAGATACAAGTGGTTCTTCAGAATATTGGAGAACACCTTTCATGGAACCTTCAGAATATTTTTTGAATGTTTCATTGATCTCTTCAACTGTAACATCTTTCTCTACAAGTACATTTAATTCTACCAAGGACCCTGTAATAATTGGTACTCTTAAAGCAATGGCAAACAACTTGCCTTTAATATCAGGAAGTACCTTTCCGACGGCATTTGCAGCACCTGTAGATGTTGGAACAATATTGAATGCGGCAGCCCGTGCTCTCCTCAGGTCACTATGAGGTGAGTCCTGAATCTTCTGGTCAGATGTATATGCATGGGTCGTTGTCATAGATCCCTGGACTAATCCCCAGTTATCGCTGATTACCTTACATACCGGTGCCAGACAATTGGTTGTGCATGAAGCATTACTCATGAAAACCTCATCTCCTGTTATCTCATTGTCATTGACACCAAGAACAATAGTTTTTACACCTTCTCCTTTCGCAGGAGCTGAAACAAGAACTTTTTTAGCACCTGCATCAATATGCAATTGCATTTGCTCTTTCGTTCTGAATATACCTGTACATTCAAGAACCAGGTCAACACCCAGTTCAGCCCATGGTAGTTCGGCCGGGTTCCTGATTGCAGTGGCTACAATCTTTTGACCATTAACAATAATATGCTCATCTGTAGCTGAAATATCTGCATCGTATGGACCATGGGCACTGTCTCTTCGCAGTAGGTGGGCCAGGGTATTATTATCAGTAAGATCATTGATTCCTACTATTTCGATATCTTCCTGGTTGAAAAGATTACGAAATGTAAGTCTTCCAATTCTTCCAAATCCGTTAATAGCTATTTTTTTTGCCATTTTGATTTTATTTAGTTTTTTAATTGTGCACAAAAATAAAAAAGGCTGCCAAATAATGTTTGGCAGCCATGATTTTTTAATTTAAATATTATGGTTTAATAAACTTCTGGGTCATATTTAGCTTTGACGATGAAATTCGAAGCATATAAGGGCCAGTTTCAAGGCTTGAGGCCTCAAAATTTATAATATGCTTACCTGCATTGAAAAACTCATTGTCCCTTAATGTCCTGATTTTTCTTCCATTGAGGTCGATAATTTCGATTCTGACACTTGTTCCTTGTTCCAGACTGAAACCGGCATTCACATAAGACTCAACTGGGTTGGGGAAAATAGGATACATTTTATTTTCAGGGAATCCAGCGATCAAATCTTCAAGGCTGGTGGTTTCTTCACCAAATACAACATTTTCATCGCCGGCCTGGTATGGTACATATGAAATCGGTAAATAATACATTTCATCTTCAGTGCCTTCTCCCCAGGTTGTAAACTGCGGAGGATTCGAAGGATTATTAGGATTTTCCGTTGTGTTATCATAACTGGCAATCGCATGAACACGCGCTCCTTTTTCTGCCACAATAAACCTGTTAAAATAATATCCTCCCTGCCAGTTAAAATCCCATTCATTTATTCTGACAAGATTGATGATTTCACCATCTGGCTGCTCAAGATAGACTTCCCAGTGTTGTCCGAGTAAATGCATGTGGGGAGAAATGCCAATAAGGCTGATATCTTCAGGAACAGTCCAGATACCATGAAATTCTCTCACTGTATTTGGATAAATAACAAAAAGCTCATTGATGACATTAAAAAACGGGACCATGATATGATTCTGTACTTCCCGCTCAAATACCTCATTTTCATCTGCAAAGAAAATATTGAAAGAAGACTGATCCGTTTCATCCACAGGCCAGGGTGCATAATGTACCTGGACGACCAGGTCGCTTCCTGCCCTGAGGGTCTGACCCAATCCATCGGGAAAGTACAACGGCTTTTGACCCGGTACATATCCTGGATATTGTTTTTGATTAAGAATATCTTCAGCATCATCCCCCGCAAAGCCACCGAATCCATCAAAACCATATTCAGGGGTTTGGGCATCGTTGGCTCTTGCGATGCCTGTGATATCTTCAAAAAAGAGGGCATGGTGGACAATCTTCTTGTTTCCCGGACGCATTTCAAAAGCTTTAACAACTTTATCTTCTGTCAGACCTGTTGGAATGACAAAATACCTGTATTCATCTGTGTTATTTCCTTTGTGGAGATATGCCTCTTCCATCGACAGCACAAGATCTGGTTGGCCGAGTACGGAACCTTCTGGAAAATCAGGATAAGGAGGTTCTTCTCCTGCATCACCGTATGGTTTTCCGGCATCTACCCATGCGCTGATAGCTTCTATTTCTTCATCAGTGAGAAAATTTTCACCCTGGAACCTGGAGTATTCTGGATCTGGTTTCCATGGTGGCATATATTTTATAGAGGTGACATACCTGATGGTTTCAGCCCAGTTTTTCACTTCATCATAATTAGTCAGTGACATAGGACCAATCTCACCGGCCCGGTGGCAGACAGCACAATTATTGTAAATAATAGGTGCAATATCTTTGGTGTAGGTGATTTGTGAATTCAGTTGAAGAGAAAAAGAATAGATAATAAAGGCAACAACAGATAATCGTAATTTCATTTTAAGGAGTTGAGCTATAAAATTAGGTATTTGAACTGAAAATTACCATGATAGCTTTATATATCCTGAGTGAGACTAGAGAAATCTTCGAAGGTCTTATAATTCAATCCTGCAAATGATTTGTCTATATGATTCTTTTGTACCAGGCAATCTATACCGGCC
>JABDPK010000160.1 GCA_013042795.1 Saprospiraceae bacterium
ATAATATTATCACAGGAAATTGTTCCTATACAGATTTTTCGTAAGCTTCTTTAATCCATGAAATAATGTCTTTATCCACGTCCTTTACGTCTTCAAGACGAATACGATGTGTACACATAGTCCCGAATGGTCCCGAATTCTCAAGTCGTCCGATCGGGTCTTTGTCTTTGATCTTTAGTCCAAGGTCGATTCTTGTTTTTGTTGCAGGCTTGATCAATGCAAATTGTCTTTTCCTGATAAAACTGACACTTCCTTTCTTGGGCGTGATTGTTATATCATTTCCAAATTCACTGATCTTTTGTTTCAGCGATTCATAGATCGGAAAAAGATTTTCTTTGCCTTTGTATTGTGAAGTGACCAGATCGTCTTCTGATTTGTTTTCATTTTTTGATAATGTTACAATAGTGTTTGCAAATCCATGTGTCACACCATGTTCTTTTTTAAGATAGTTTACCGCTTCAGAATGTTTTGAAAATGATTTAGTTTTCAGAATTTTAATCCAATCTTCAAGTGCCTTACCTGTTTTTGCAGGCATATTGTCTATCATGCTTTGTAATGCCTTCTCCATATTTTTACTTTTAATATGTAAAATAACTCAAAGATTGGAAATCATAAATTCTGCACCATTATTCTTGATTCATAATAAGAATATGACATAAGAAGATATTATGGTAAAAGAGGTTCGTTTTATTAATTATTGGATAATGTCAATTCTCACTTCTTGCTTAATAAGCTGGCGAGCCGTTCTCCATATTCAATCAAGGCAATTGTTTCGTCCGTCCTGGCTACCTTCATCCTGTCGAAGATCAGAAATGCTTCACCATTGCTTTCAAGATGGTGTAATTGCTCATTTTCAAAAAACTGGACGATTTCATTACTAAAGAACTTCCTAATTTCTTCCTCGTCCTTACCCATAAGAAGAAACTTGCTGGAAAATTTCGTATACATATTGAAATCAATATCCTTATAACCGGTAAATGCCATGACCCTGTCAAATATCTTGTCAAATACACCTTCCTTTTCTATGGAAAAAATCGGAACTGCTGTATTTAATTTAAGTACCATTACTGTGGTATTGAATACTTCAGCAGTAAATGCAGCACCTTCACTAAAGGTCACATCTGCAATTTCCCATGTAATATTCAAATCATCAAATCTGCCTTTTAATGAATTTGATTTCTGTTCAATAGGTCTTATTTCAAAAAAGTGAAAGTTCCTGAAATAGGATGTATTCCAGTCGACACGACTTGCAAACTGGTATTCTTTTTTTGCAGCCAGATTTTGAAGTCTGAGTTGCCTGGGTGATAATTTAGTTTCAAGATTTGACAATGAAATTTTTAAAGCCCTGTTATGGGTTGAGGAAGATACATGATTATCCAGGCCTTCAATTACTACATTTCCGCCTGTACTCTTTTGCATTTTCAGATAGTCTACCAGGTATTCCATAAAAGTCATTCCGACTAACCTTGTATGGGTAAGATCGATGGTGACATTAGATCCCACCTTGATATTATTTGTGAGTTTTCCGAATAATGGAATGGTCAGAAAACTTGCGATACCGTCAATGTTAAGATTGTAACTACCATCTTTATTGACAAACACATTTGTTTTGTTTGAAAATGCAAGTTTGAAAAAAGAACCGACAGGCATTCTCGATAAAAGGATATGAACCAATAAAGTAAATAAGGTTCCTCCAATAATTCCCCAAAGTAGATCTGAGTACAGGGTAATCACAATGGTGACCATCATAAATATCAATTGCTCGATGCCCATATCATATATTTTTTTGAATACAGAAGGGGATGCCAGTCTGAATCCTATGTATACCAGTATTGCAGCAAGAGCAGCTAATGGTATTTTCTGGATGACAGGTGCAAGTAATAATATGAAAATAATAATCAAAAGACCGTGATAAAAATTTGACCATTTGGTCTTGGCATTGTTGTTAATATTTACTGTACTCCTTACAATAACAGTTATAATTGGCAATCCACCAACTGCACCTGAAAAAGCTGTTGCCAGTCCGACTCCAACCAGGTCCTTGTTGAGGTTAGACTTTCTTTTGTAAGGGTCGAGTTTGTCTACAGCCTTTGCCATGGCCAGGGTCTGAATGGATGCAATCAGACAAATGGATAATACGGCTATCCAGAATTTATAATCTGATATCCTGCTGAAATTTGGATGCATGATTGCGTCCCAAAGGTTGTCAGGTATTGAAATCAATTGATGCGGACCTATCTCATATGTCCTGCTTCCAAAATTGATCGTATGAGATTCAAAGAAATTGAAGAAATAAGCGGCAATGAATGACACGACCAATACCCATAAAGAAGCAGGGAAATAATGAAATAGTCTTGACTGTATCTTTGGAATGAAAATAAGCAGAATAATACCCACTATAGATATTCCGAAAATAACTGGATTAATATTTGGAATCTGAATGAAGGCCTCCTTTAAAAGATCAATAGCATTTCTTGAAACGGGACTGGTTCCCATGACCACATGAATCTGTGTCGAAAATATAATGATACCTATTGCAACCATCACACCTTGAATAACCGAAGATGGAATGATCTCTGCAATCTTGCCTAGTTTCAGTATCCCTAAAAGTACCTGGATAAGTCCTGCAATTACGACAGCTGCCAGAACATAATTCAAGGTCTGGCCGGTCCCATCGTCTAATGAATAGATAGCGGATAGAATTACAGCGATTAATCCAGCTGCCGGTCCATTAATGGCAAGATGACTTCCGCGGAATGGGGTAGCAATGATCCCTCCAATAATTGCTGTTATTAGACCTGCGATTGGAGGTACACCAGATGCAGCAGCAACCCCAAGTCCCAGGGGCAATGCCACAAGAGATACACTTATAGCCGCAAGGAAATCTGAACGCCAATTCGAAACAATGCCTTTCCAACCCCTTTCCGGGATTTCACTTACGTCCATTTGTTTTTTTCAGACCTGTGCCCGATGATAAAATTATCTGAGTCAGGAAACCGAAAATAACAGAATTTCATTGTGATGAAGTATTATGTGTAATAAATATGTCTTTACACTTAAGATTCGCTCTCAACCATCAAATAAAGAAAGATCTGTGGTCAATAAGAATCAAACTGGTTGGATTTTTCTTTCCATTGTCTGTACTCCTCATGGTTCATGAATATAGGAAAATGGTAATCTAAATATTTACCATCAGAGATAATTGCACTGGTCCCCAAAGCTGCCAATGACCCAAAGAACATGAATAACTCAAATTGGTCATTTTCATATATTTTGTTTTTCCAGTATTCATACTTGTATGTTTTGTTCAATAATTTATGGGTGTTATTAATGGGATCAAATCCTCGTATATCGTCATATTTCATAAAGCGGGAGATGTATGAAAGGACTACTTTATTTTTTTGCGCCAGGTAATAGACACTATAATTGGTTTCATAACTTTTCCTGATTAGGATAGAGTTGGCATATAAAGGATAATCTGATAGCCTTATCGAATCATTAAGAACTTCATTTTGCTTGATTATAAATTCATGTGTAGGCTTTAATACCTGCGTATGGAGTTGAGGAATACACATCATCAAGATTATTATTGACAATTGTATATTTTGCATGCTGCAACCTTTGTTTGCTATAAGATATATGTTTTAAGGATAAATGTAAAGGACAGTCGGCACATATAAAGTAGCCTAAAACTGGAAATAAATAAATTGTTGCCCGGTTGTCTGTACGATCATAAGACTAAAAATCATAAGGGCCCAAAAGAAGACCAACCAGCTTCGAGGCATCTTTTCAATAACGCCAACCAGGGAATGATTTCTCATTGCATAATGCCCAAGGAAGACCAATAGCATAAGGGGAAGAACCAATACAAGGTAATTGCTTGTCAATACAGCGTCTTCTCCTTGTAAATAAAACATGGAAAGTATAAGGTTCCATGCTGTTTTAAATGATTCTGCCCTGAAGAAAACCCATGTAATATTAACGCATGTAAAAGTCAAGAAGGCAAGTACTAATCCTGTAAATACATTGGAATGCCTTATTTTAATCCTGTTTTTCAGTAATCTTTCGATGACCAGGTACATACCGTGAAGGAATCCCCATACCACAAAAGTCCAGGAGGCGCCATGCCATAGACCTCCAAGCAACATCGTCATCATCAGGTTGACATAAGTTCTGCTTACACCACGTCTGTTTCCACCCAAAGGTATATACAGGTAATCTCTCAGCCAGCTGGATAATGAAATATGCCAGCGCTGCCATAATTCAGAGAAACCGATGCTTCCATAAGGATACCTGAAGTTGTCAGGTAATTTGAAACCTAGCATCATTGCAATTCCAATGGCACACAATGAATAACCGGCAAAGTCAAAAAATATTTGCCCTGAAAAAGCTAGGACACCAGTCCATGCATCCAAAGGTAAGAGGATTTTACTCGAACTGAATACCTTGTCAGAAACAGGACTCAATAATGAATCTGCAAATACAGTCTTTTCAAATAGACCGATAGTCAGAAGGAGCAAACCCGTGAAGAACTGTTTTTCATTGGCTCGCTTTGGTTCATAGAACTGCGGGACCAATTCATCAGACCGAACTATAGGACCTGCAACCAGCTGTGGAAAGAAGGTCACGTAAAGTGCAAAATCGAGGAATGTTCTGGCAGGCTGGATACGCTTTAAATAAAGGTCTATTGTATACGACATGGTCTGGAAAGTATAGAAT
>JABDPK010000166.1 GCA_013042795.1 Saprospiraceae bacterium
TCTATAGCTGTATATACAACTGTGGTGACACCTTCAGGAAAGGCAAATCCGCTCGTGTGACTTGAACTTGTAGACGAAATCAGGCAATTATCAGTAATTAGAGGCTCAGACCAACTGACTGCCACTGTACAATTTGCAACATTGCCTGTTACGGTAACATCAGAAGGCATTGCTGAAATGACTGGTGCCAAATCATCGATGTTCTCTATGATCTGTATACACTCAGAATAGAGCCAGGGATTACCTGTTCCTGGTGGATATTCTGCATGCCATTTTCTGTGTATTTTAACGGTACATGCAGTATTCATGATTACTTCATCGCTATATGTCACGATAGGATCCGGACAAGATGGATCTCCGGGAGATGCCGTGGCATAGCCGGTTATATCGGGATGCGTCAAGTCTGTCGGGCAACCAAAATAGGCTGACGGACAAATTAACACCGGTGAAGTAATGCATGACAGTGCTGAAGCAGATTGAGCTTCAGGTATATCACCGTCGAAACAGAAGTTTGAAATATTGTTGTTTGAATAAAGGCCGGTTAGGGAAAGGGTGGTAGCAATACAAAGTGCTACGACTTTGCGTAAAGTAAATATCATGGCATTCATTTTGAGTTTTGACTATAAATATTTGACTAAAAGATAATTGATTGATCAGCAATTAGCTTTCATGTTCAATACGTTTATTGGAATACAAATGCTCCTTTTAGAATAAAAAAAGAATCAATGCATCTATAATATACAGGTTTTTCAAGGAAGGAATGATCAGGCAGAGAATAAATTAAATCAAGTACTAACTATTTAAATGTAGTCTTAATTTAAAGCATTAATATAATCAGAATCCATTTAAATCTCCCAATTTCACAGCTTTAAATATCAGATCCTGTGTATTTCCAGGGGATAAACTGATTGGTATTTCAGATGGAATAAATTTATACGGATCTGATCCTGGGAATTCATTGCTGATCCCTAAAATAATCCTTTGCAGGGTAATCAGGTCTATGGCATTGATACTGTCATCATTATTGGTGTCGGCTGCTACTGTCAATAAAGGATCAGTTAGCGATTCCACACCTAGAATATGCTTAACAATAATCAGCAGATCTATGGCGCTGAGGTTTTGCTTTAAATTATCAGTTTTCCTTATGGATATTTTCGGATTGCTGAGGTCTGGATATTCATTTGCCAGATCGGTAATCGAGAATGAAGCATTCTGGTCAAGTATAATCGTATTTTCCGAACCTGAATTGTCGTCAGAAGAAAGTACCAATTCATATTCATCGACAGGTTCTCCGAATGCATCTTCAACATTCAACTGGAATACTGAAGGTAGCTGGGTAGAACTCCCCATTCCTGTGGCACCTGTAGCAGCAATTGCCGCATCCAGGGCGTCAATCTTCCCAAGTATACCTGAACCACCGATACTGAAGTTTACTGATCTGTCGGGAGCGATAACTGCAAATTTAGGTGTGCCAAAAAAAGAACCGAACATTCCTGAGGTGAATGATTGCAATGCGACTAAAGCATTGCCATCTTCTCCTGCTCCGGGAAATGTGATTCCATGTTTGGTTTTATAACCTGCAACATCCTGGTTTGAATCCCATGATTTATTACTCAATTCAATAAACTGAACATCATACTGGCCTTCGCCCCATTTCTCATACAAGGATTGAACATGAGGCGCTATGGAGTTGCAAGGCGGACAATCCACAAAAAATATTTTAATCAAAACAGTGTATCCTTTATCCAGGTAATCTGCATATAAGTGATGTTCAATATTGTCTGAATCAATAATCATAAAATCCGGCATGTCCTGTGCCTGAGCTCTTATTGAAAAAAGTATTATGAACAAGTAGGAATAAAAGGCTGTTTTACGCATATTAGACCATATTTTAAAAATCATCCTTGAAGAAAGAGGCATTCAAAATACAATATCATTTCTTAAAAGATGCCGGATACAAAAATGCCTGGGATTACCAGACGCTACTTCACAATGAAATCAAACTGAGGAAATTTAATTCACTCAAAATTCCAGCCAATAAAGTTACAACTTTATGTCTTAACCATTTGATATTTTGTGAGCATACCCCCGTAATTACGATGGGTAAAAGTGGGAAGGACAAGAACCTTGTGAACGATGAAAATATCCTTGCCGACAATGGTATCGAATTTTTCAGAATCAACCGGGGAGGGGATATAACGTATCACGGCCCCGGGCAAATAACGGGTTACCTGATATTTGACCTCGAACTATTATACCGGGATGTGCATAAATTTGTCAGAACGATAGAAGAATGTATTATAGAACTTCTGTTATCATATGGACTTACAGGTTTCAGGTTGGATGGTTTGACGGGGGTTTGGCTCAAACATGGAGACATGTACAGGAAAATATGCGCCATCGGTGTCCATCTAAGCCGATGGGTAAGCATGCATGGATTTGCATTTAATGTGAATACAAATCTTGATCATTTCAGGCATATCATTCCTTGCGGTATTGAAGATGCAGATAAAGAAGTAACCTCCCTGGAAAAGGAATTGGGGTATAAGGTTGATCTTGATGAAGTTGCGGAAAACTTAAAAGGAATTATTGCTCATCAGTTTGATGCTCAATTACTGAATCTTCATGCTTAGAGATCAGTAAATCTTCAAGGTAATGTTTTCTAAGTCCAAATGTATTCTTGAGATCATTGATACGTTTGAGCACACTTGGTTCTGGCACCTCATTGACTTTATTACGTATTCCGACTAGCAGGAGATTTTTTGGTGTGTGTTCGGTAGAAATAAATTCAATCACCCTGGTCTTATAACCAAAGGATTCAAGCAAAAGACTTCTAATCGTATCCGTCAGCATTTCAGCCAGTCTTTCTTTCAAAATACCAAACCTAGATATTTCAGCAACAACATTACCCGGGTTGAGGTCTTTCCTTACTTGTTTATGACAGCAAGGTGAACAGACAATGATTTTTGCATTGGCTTTAATTCCCTTATAGATAGCGTCATCAGTTGCGGTATCACAAGCATGCAGCGCAATAAGCAAATCTGTACCTGATGGATCATAGTCCCGGATAGTTCCACTTTGGAACTGAAGGTCATCAAACTTGCATTTTTCGGCAAGGGCATTTGACTGATCAACAAGATTTTGTCTCATCTCGATACCGGTCATATTGATATTCAGAAGTTTATTGTTGACCAGGTGATCATATAATGCAAATGTCAGGTAGGCTTTACCAGAGCCCATATCTGCAATGTTTATATTTTCTGTAATCCCGGAATCATCAATGATGCTGTCAAGCAATTCTACATATTTATCGATCTGCCGGAATTTTGATTTTTTGGAACCAAGGATATGTCCACCTTCACTGACGATTCCAAGTTCACGGAGGTAGATATTGTCTTTGCTTTTTATAAGACGTTTTTTAATCGTATCATGAGATCGCACAACAGGGAGTTCAATATCAGTGTTTTTAATTTTGATACTGCTTTTATGCTGTGTATTAAAATATATGATTTGTTTTTTGTTCTGTAAATCGGCCTGGTAAAAATCTTTTTCAAGGATATCCCTGATATGGATTATTGCGTCTCCGGGTGAAAGGTTTTTCGTTATATCCCTGGTTGGATAACTATAAGTGAACGAGATATGTGGACCTTTCCTGAGATCAATCAATCGTGCTTTCACTTTATTGATTTCCCCGGATTTATCCTGTTTGTTTTTAATGGAGAGGAATACAAGATCTTCGTTTTTAATACTTTCTGTCAGAAGACTTATAAATCTGTTTAGGTGCTGGTCCATTGGAGGAATAATTATTTAATGTCCTGATCGTATAATTAAAAAACGATCCTTATCAATAAATGTCATAATACATCATGATAAAGGCAAGTAATACGTCAAGAATGTATCGGATCTATGAAATTAACTGGTATGATCCGCTGTAATCAGCCATTGTCCATTTCGTTTCTCCCACACCAGTGTAAAATATCCGCTGGGCTGATCTTCATCCCTGTGCAAAGTATATTTGCCATTCATTAATGCTACTCCTTCAGTCAATATTCTGAAGTCCATAATTTCAAATTCGAGTTTGCCCATTGATGATTTATCAGGATAGGCTTTCTCATATCTCTCAAGGGTATTAGCCCAGCCTTTTGTCAAACCTGAAGATCCTGAAAAACGGAGTTCAGGACTCTTCCAGTATCCTTCCATAAACGTGGCAATATCACCCCTGTTCCAGGCATCCTGTTGATCATAGAGGACTTTCCTGATTTGATCCTGAGGTGTCTGTTTTAAGCTTTTGTTTTGTGTTTCAGAATGACAGCCCAAAACACTCATTATGAGAAAGGCCTTTAGCATATAATCAACACAGGTTTTTATATTCATCTGGTAAAATATTTTTAGCCAGGTATACAATTATCGGCTTAATAAGTGAGAGATACACTTTATCAGAATACTAAGTCCTGAAATTTGAAATCTGGTATTATTAAAAATTTAAAGCTGTTTTACTATTCCAGGTAGATATTATCTATGATTATAACGCCTTCTACATATTCTCCCATTGCATCTACCGGATTCCAGAGTGCGAAAGGAATTCGGAAATCAGATAAGTCCAGACCAGAAAAATCTGCCAATGGAATTCTGTATTCAAAAAAGCCATTACCCAAATCTACGCCGGAATAATCCTTAATGAATAATGAGACTTGCGTGGCTACTGATTCCAGTTTAATTTCGATATTATCGAATTCTGCCGCTTTATTTATTGAAAAAACAAGATCTCCATTGCTGAATCCAGTCATGTCTATCGGTGTTTCAAGCTCAAAAAAAGCACCTCCCCAACCTTCTCCCGGGTATGTAAGCATCAGGCTGGAGTCTCCTTCTGTTGTCATATCTGAAGAAGTAATATAAGGTTCTCCTCCATCACCAAACGATTTAAGACTGATTCCAGGAAATTGATTTAACTGGCTATTGAAAGCATGCTGGGCTATATCGTTCGATAAAACACCGATTGTTTCTTCATCAATATCGAGTGCCGGTTCAGCTGGTTTGTTTAAACCATCCTGACTGTAAACTCTGACCCAGTCGACAAGCATTTCCTTGGGAAAGACGGTAGATGTATCAGGATCACCTGGCCAATTCCCGCCTACAGCCACATTAAATATTATATAAAAAGGTCTGAGGAATTCCTTCATATCATCTTCAATGGCAACAGTATTCACAAGTTGCCCGTCAATACTGAAATCCATGGATTCAGGGGTCCAGTCAACACGATAGACGTAATAGTCATCTCCTAAGTTATCCCCTGTGTCAAGACCTTCCGAATCACTTGATAACCTGTTTTCA
Source organism: Saprospiraceae bacterium (assembly GCA_013042795.1). The sequence goes on from JABDPK010000166.1 coordinate 5,332, forward strand.
CCGTTTGTCCAGTGTGCACTGCAGTGAACGACACCTGGTTGATTTCCAATGACTTCCATAATATCTATTTCGCCACATCCAGGCCAATCTAAAATCGAGAAGTTTTCTCCCAATAACCAGAAAGCTGGCCACATTCCCTGTCCTACAGGAACTTTGATCCTTGCCTCTATTCTTCCAAAGCGAAAGCTTTGCAATTGCTGAGTTGTTAGTTTGGCAGAAGTATAGGAATCATCTGATGTTTTCCTGGCAATAATAGCAAGCACTGAATTCCCGTCATCGTCAGACTTTATTAAAGCATTGTCCTGGGAGTCAGTATATAATTGCTTTTCATTATTTCCCCAGCCAGGTGCCAATCCATAATCAGTTCCATCACCAAGTTCATAATTCCAGTTAGCCAGATTGATTCCTGTATTGAATTCATCACTCCATTCCAAAGTAAAACCATCATAACCTTCAGTGGCTGTTGGTTCTTCATCAGAGTTACAAGATATTACCAAAGCAAGGCAAAGAATTAGAAAGATATAATTGCAAGTCTTCATTTTATACTTTTGGAATAAAGATAGGGACGATTTTTTTTCAAAAAAACATTTACAGAGGATAGTTGAGGTGATATTGGGATTAAATGAAAAGAACTTAGGCAAAACCAGAATTTCTGAAGATCACAGAGAAAGGAAACCCTTGCTAATCCAGTCAAAGTAAAATGATAAACATTTGCATACAGGCAGCAAAGTAAATATGAGATTTGCATATTAAGTATTATACACTAATTCAATTTTTAGAAAACCAAGAGGTATGGACAAAGCATCTTTTTCAATGAAAGCCCGGATTCGAAGTTTCAAATATGCGTTTAACGGCATCTCCCTGATTTTCAGACACCACAATGCAATAATTCATCTTATTGCAGCTGGAGTTGTAATCACAATGTCCTTGATATGTGGTTTAAATTCCACTGAATGGTGCATAGTGCTCTTGTGTATCGGGTTTGTGATTTCAGCGGAGGGTATAAATACTTCAATCGAATACCTTGCCGATATTGTCTCACCTGAATTCGATCAACGGATTAAAAAAGTGAAGGATGTTGCGGCAGCTTCGGTATTGATATCAGCTATCATCAGCTTTGCAATCGGGTTGATCATTTTTTTACCCAAATTATAATCTCACACGACATTGAGGGATACGGACCCAAGACCTTCAGCAACAGCCTGAATATGTTGGTTTTTTTCAATAAATACAGCTGGTGTTGCTGCACCTGCAAGGACAATATGTCCGTTGTCAATGACTTCCCCGGATTCAAGTGCAAGTCGTGAAACGGCAGCCAATGAATCCAGTGGATTACCTAAAATCGCATTTGAATTACCTTCCTGGATGATTTCGCTGCCCTGTTTCAACTGGATGTTTATATCATATAAATTCGTGGTGACCGGCATCCAATCTCCAATAGCATACCCGCTTGAAGAACAATTATCAGCAATAACGTCTTCCAGAGAAAATTTGAAATTTTCATACCTCGAGTCGATGATTTCAATAGCCACAGCTACGCCCTGAATATATTCCTCCAGGTCGCTGTGATTAAGTATCTTGTCGATCCGTTTTTTAATCAGAAATGCAATTTCAGGTTCTGCTCTTGGATGAATGAATTTATCCCTTGGCAGAGATGCACCGTTGTGATAGCACATTTCATCTGTCAGTCTGCCCCAGATCATATCATGTACTCCCATCTGTTCCATTTTAGCTTTACTGGTAAAACCTAATTTCAGACCCGTCAGTTTTTCGTTTCGTATATATCTTCTGGCAAGCAGGATAGACTGAACGGCATAAGCTTCCTCCAGGTTCAACTTTCTTTCGAGGCTGATCTGAGGGATGGCTTTGGCATTCAATGCGGCAGTATCGAGTTTTTCTGCTATTTTGTTATAGTTCATATTCATCTAATCTTAGGCAAATTTACTTTTATAAACGTGATAATTTTTCAGCAGCTTTGGAAAGAGTCTCTTCTGTCTTTGCAAAACACAGTCGTATTACTTTATCCTGTCTTTGAGAAGCGTAAAATGGGGATACTGGTATAGCTGCAACACCGGTACTGGTGATGAGTTCCCTGGCAAAATCAATATCGTTCTTATCACTTATTCCGGAATAGTCATAAAGCTGAAAGTAGGTTCCTTCAGAACTTAAGGCTTTCAACTTTGAGCTGCCCATTGCATGTGTTAGGAAGTCCCGTTTTTTCTCGAAAAAGGATGACAATTCAAGGTAATGCTCTTTCCTGGTAAGAAAATCTGCCAATGCATATTGAACAAAGGAATTTACACTGAATACATTCCATTGATGAATTTTTCTGAATTCTTTCATCAGATGAGGGGGTGCAACACAATAGCCGACTTTCCATCCGGTACTGTGAAAAGTTTTACCAAAAGAATAGACTGCAAGACTTCGATCATATAATTCTGGGTATCGTAATACACTTTCATGTTTTTTGCCATCAAATACCAGGTGTTCATATACTTCATCACTCAACACAATAATATTACTCCCTGCTACCAATGATTGAAGTTTCAACATATCCTCTTCTTTCAAAGTTTTCCCGATCGGGTTTTGTGGCGTATTAATAATAATCATCCTGGTTTTCGCGGTCACAAGGCTTTGCATTATTTCCCAGTCAATAATATATTCAGGGCCTTCCAGTTCATACGGAATAGCGCTCGCCCCGGTTAATTCAATTGATGGCCTGTATGAATCATAAGCCGGTTCAATAATGATGACTTCGTCTTCTGAATGCACAAAAGCACTGATGATTGTGAATATGGCCTGCGTTGCACCGGCTGTAATTGTTATTTCGTTATCCGGGTTTATGTTTTTACCGTATAGGTAATGTGCCTTATTTGCGAGTGCTTGTCTCAATTCGATTATACCAGGCATAGGCGCATACTGGTTCTTCCCGGCATCCAAATACTTTTTAACCAATTCCTTTAATTCATTTGGTCCATCGAAATTGGGAAATCCCTGACCAAGATTAATGGCATTATGTTCTTTTGCAAGGGCACTTATGACAGAAAAAATTGTTTTACCTCCCGAAGGTAATTTGGATTGGAATTGAATCATCTGCCTAATTTACAGAAGTTCTTTGATTCCTTGATCAGCGCAGGATTTCATTCATTATTTTCCAAATGTCATTCTGAAAGAGTATAGGTACAGCTACTTGATCCGGATTTTCTCCCATTCTCACCATCACCATATTCAAGGAAGGAATGATACTCAGGTACTGTCCGTTTTTTCCAATTCCTGATATCATATCAGTAGGCGCTTCAGGTGAAATAGATCCTGGAAAAACAATCTGAGTGGCCGGTAGCATATGACTGCTATATCCATTTAACCACCATAAATAACCGTAGGATTCATTGATTTTCTGAGAAGGATTGATCATTTCATCGAAGAATGATTTATCCTTCATGATTTCAATGTCTTCCCATTTCCCCTGGCTTTGTATAAGTAAACCAAATCGGGCCATTGCCCTGGCCGTACTCAAGTAGACATGATTATCCCCGATCCATTGCCAGGTACCATCCATTCCGATTGCATCACGAAGTATCGAATTAAAGTAATCTTCGAATTCAGAGTTCACTGCCGATTCAACAACTGCATCGAGTAGGGTATAGGGTGCATTATGATATGCCCAACGATTACCGGCATCTGCCTTAAAAATCAGGTCACCTGGCTCGATACTGTTACTGTTTACAACGAGGTCATCGAGTCCTGTTGTCATCGTTAACTGGTTCCGGACTGTTATATTTATTTCTTTGTCTGAAGGTAAGGAAGTCCATCCCTGGCCAAGGTAATCCGAGCTTGGATTTGTAATATCAAGATAATTTTGTTCCTGGGCTTTTCCGACAATGAAGGCAGTAAGAGTTTTTCCAGCAGAGGCCCAATACCATTGTTTCTCTTTGTTAAAATCTGTAAGATTCAGCAAATCTTTACCAAAATATTTTTCCAGGACAAGTTTTCCATTCACCAGAATAATAAATGCACGCGTTCCATTGGATTCGAGCAATTGGTAGAGATCCTGAACTTTCTCCATATCCCATCCCAATATATCCAGATTAGAAGAAGCCCATATGTCTTCATCTAAAGGAGGAAAATATAAGTTCTGCCCAATGGTATCGATTTCTTCGTTCTCTCCAGGATCCTGATCGGTATCCGTACCAGGATCCATCATGGTACAGGAAAAAATCGGGTTCAGAAAAAGGCATAATATGAAAATCCTCATTTACCAGAGTTTATTGATTGACAGAATTTTTTAATAAAGGTTTAATGGTATATACAATAAACGTCCAATAAATGAGGATTCATATATGCTGGACCTTGTTGATAAAGCTTAAACAGAGTATAGATCTTTAATTTCATCAACAACTTCCGGGTTTTCAATCGTACCTGGTATGCGATATGTTCTTCCATCTCGTATAGCAGCAAGTAACTTCCTTACGATTTTTCCGCTCCTGGTTTTAGGTAAGCGCTTTGCTACTTTTACTTCTGAAAGACAAGCAATAGGTCCTATTTTTCCTCTTATTTCAGCAATCAATGCCTTCTGAAGTTCTGCTTCATTTTCCGCAGCTTCTTTGTTAAGAACCACAAGCCCGCAAGGTACGTGTCCCTTCAATTGGTCTTCTATAGCAAATACGGCACATTCTGCAACGGATTCATGGGCCGATATCACTTCTTCCATGACTCCGGTTGACAGCCTGTGACCAGCTACGTTGATAACATCATCTATTCTTCCCATAATAAATACGTACCCATCTTCATCAATATATCCACCATCTCCCGAGATGAAATATCCATCAAATTGATTAAGGTAAGATTCCAGGTATCTTTTTTCATCCTGCCATAAAGTTTGCAGACATCCCGGAGGGAGTGGCATTTTAATGACAATATTTCCTTCAGTATTTGCTGGAAGTTCCTGACCAGATTCATCAATGACCCTGATATCATAACCGCAAACCGGTACGCCGGAAGATCCCGGTTTTACAGGATGAGCTTCAATACCTGTTGGGTTCGCTACCATAGGCCATCCGGATTCGGTTTGCCACCAGTGATCGATCACGGGCTTATTGAGATGTGAGCTTATCCATTTTAATGTTGGGGGATCACATCGTTCGCCAGCCAGGAATAATGCTTCAAGGGATGACAGGTCATATTTTTTCATTAGTTCTGCCTGAGGATCTGTTTTTTCTATAGCTCTAATGGCGGTAGGAGCTGTAAACAAGGTTTTTACCTTATGATCCTGAACGACCCTCCAGAAAGCCCCAGCATCCGGTGTTTTTATGGGTTTGCCTTCATACAGGACAGTCGTACATCCCTGGAATAAAGGTCCGTAAACTATATAGCTGTGTCCAACAACCCATCCAATATCGCTGGCAGCCCAAAAGACTTCGCCGGCCCTGGTGTTATAGATCGCATCCATTGAATATTTCAAAGCAGTAGCATGTCCACCATTGTCTCTTAGAATACCTTTTGGGGCTCCAGTCGTCCCCGATGTGTATAGGATATACAAGGGATCATTACCTTTCATGATCTCAGGTGCTGTTCTTTTTTCGGTTGCTAAAAGAATATCCATATCCAGGGCACCCTTTATAGTTTCAGTTCTATCGTTATTGCGATATTTTATGACCAGCTTATCAACCTTGTGATTGGCAATGTCAATTGCATTTTCAACAAGGCCCAGGTACGGAATCCGCTTTCCTATCTCAATACCATAATTGGCAGTTATGATAACCTTAGGTTTTGCATCGTCAATTCTAATGGCCAATTCAGCAGGTGCAAATCCACCAAAAACAACAGAATGGACAACACCGATCCTGGCGCATGCCAGCATTGAAATAATTGCTTCAGGGATCATCGGCATGTAAATCACAGCGGTATCTCCTTTTTCCAGACCCAGAGCTTTTAATTCTGCTGCAAATCCGCTGACCAATTCCAGCATTTCCTTGTAGGTAAACCTTTCGATAGAATTTGTAACAGGACTGTCATAGATGAGAGCAACTGTTTCTCCTCTTCCTTGTTCGATGTGGTAGTCCAGTGCAAGGTAACAACTGTTCAGTTCTCCATCCCTGAACCATTCATAGAATTTACCATCTCTGTGAAGGATTTCTTGCGGTTCTTTGAACCATTTAATTTTGGAAGATTGTTCTTTCCAAAATTCAACCGGCTGATTAATGCTGCGGTTGTAAGTTTCTTTGTATCTCATTTGAATGCATACTTTTATTGCGATTATTAACACACGATGCATTGCAACGATCACCCGATAAATGCGTGTTCAACAATGTCAAAATCACAATGCATCGAGTTCAAATGTTAGAACAAATAATTGATTGAAATGATCTCCTATTATAGTCATCATTTTGTAATATTTCGCTATTCAAATTCGCTAATTGCAAAGAAGGACCGGCTGCTTAATAATCATGGAAATTTTAATTAAAATATATGCCTGCTATTCAAAAAGTGAATAATTGTTCACTAAACTGAATGAATTGTAATAAATTAGGAAAGTTGAGAAAGAAAGATAAGCATATCAAGTTCAGGGAAGAGATACTCAAACTATTCCATACCAAAGGATACAGGGCTACTACAATGCGTGATATTGCCGGGCAAATGGAATTTGAAGTCGCAAATGTGTACAACTATATAGAATCAAAGCAATTGCTTCTCCAGGAATTACTTTTTGAAATGGTTGACATCATTAACACAAGTCTTGAAGATATTCTCGATTCCAGTTACAGTACGCTGGAAAAAGTAAAGCATATTATATCTCTGCATTGCCAGATCCCTGCAGAAAGACCATACCAGATTAGCTTGATTTCGAATGAATGGAAAAACCTTGAAGAAGAGAAAATGACGGAGTTCCTCAATGCATTCAAATGGCATACCGATCAAATTACTGAACTCATAAAAAAAGGAATGGACGAAGGTATTATCAGGCAGGCTGAACCCTATATTATGACAAGAACCTTTCTTTCCTGTTTCAACTGGTTATATACAGAATATCCTGCCAGAAGAAAAGAGATTAATCCGATTGAAATTGAAAAACAAATTTCGGAATTTGTATTACGTAGTATGTTTGTAGAGTACTATTAGATTCTTGTCAGAATAATTTCAGGCAAACAGGTGTATTCACAATCACTTCTGATACCTTGTTTTCTATCATTCCTGTTTCTAGCTCAATAGAAAAAGTGATAATATTATCAGAATCCTGGTGGGCACATAGTAAATATTTGCCATCAGGGCTTAGAACAAAATCTCTGGGCACAAATCCCCCTGTCTTTTTAATCTGAATATTTCTCAACATGCCTGAATCGTGGTCTATTTCCATGACTGAAATAAAATTCTCATCCTGGTTAATCCTGCTTCTTGTAGATGTATATAAAAATTTACCTGATGGGTGCAATTGGATGGCAGCAGAAGTGATTTCAGCAGAATTCAAATCTTTTGGTTTCACCGATATTGACTGTAATCTTTCAAGAGAATTCGAAAATGAACGGGCTCTGAACACTTCTATCGTATGATTTAATTCATTCAAAACGTATAGGTATTGTCCATCAAGTGATAAGATCATATGCCTGGGGCCGGCCCCAGGCATTAATTCAGTATCACTGAGATGTCTTGCACTTTTTTCAGATAATTCATAATGCCATAATTTGTTGGAGCCAAGGTCTGAAAACAAATGAAAATCAGTACCCGGAATCTGCAGGGACATATGAAGATGAGGAGCGTCCTGCCTGTTGTTTGTTTTCTCAATCTCGGGAAATTCGAGCAGCTGGCAACGATTTGAAATGGTTTCATTTTCGGACATTCGATGGATTGAAACATTTCCTGCATAATTACTTGTTAACAAATGTTTTTGGCTTTCATCCAGGGTGATATAACACGGATAGCCACCATAGGTGTTTTGCCTGCTTTTTTCTTCCCATGTCCCCTCATTGTTTAGATGAAAGGAGCAAATTTCTCCTCCAAGTGTATCAATTGCTATTTCACTTACGCTATATATGATATTGCCTTCTGAATTGACATGCACATAGGAAGGATTGATGACACCTTTAATTGTATCAGTGATTTCAATCGTACCATTTGTGGTATTGAAATCTGCAATATAAATACCTTCGGCATGACCATCTACATGTCCTTCGATTCTTGTATAGGTTCCTATGGCTAGTTTCATTGATTGATTAATTTTATTTGTATCACAGGAAAGCATACCAAGTACAAGTAATGATGATAATATATATTGCATTCAGTATTTTTCTTTCAGAATATTTAAATGATGATAATTGTGATAGGCGCACCATATCAGAATTTCTCTCACAGTCATCTTTCCCATGAGAGGATGAGGCAGTAGGATAGCATCCAGTTGGTTTTCAGTCCACTTTTCAGCATTGGTAATCAATTTATCTGTGGCCGCGCTGAATTGCATGAGTACCTTGTCTTTATCTTTTGACGACAACAAGCGAACTTTAGTTGGAGAAGGAGTCCCCAAAGGTATTTGATCAAGGCGATCTTTATAACGTTCCTTAATTGTTTCAAGATCTCTGGATTTCCTGTTAGGTTTGCCAAATTTATATTTAAGAATGAATTTGGGAGTTTTTATTCCTTTAGTAAGCATCAGGGCCGATTGAATCAAATGATCAACGTGCTGGCCGGTTGACCATTTTCCATCCGGACCTGTCCCAAACTTTTGATTGTCCTGGGCTTCCACCCACTGATTCAAATCACTCCGGCTTTTTAATAAATAATTTAAGATTTCCTGTTTATTCATGATTTTATTCTGAATAAATGTAATATTTTCGGGCTTTTATCTGACAAAAATGAACCAGAAGTAAACTTTTTTTTAAATAATTACGTTACATCAGCATTAGGATAAATTCAATTTATATCAAAAACACGCATTTTTCAATTTCATTTCTCCTCTCGAGGCGGCATACTGCCTTGTGATTTTCTCTTTACATGTATAACATTTAATTAGTCGAAGAAAATTGAGACTGGTGCTTTTATTGGGTTGAATTTTATGAATTAACATATAAAAATATGGCAAGACCACGTACTAAGAAATTCGAATTCGGGAAAGGAATTTATTATTTCAATATCAAGAAAGGTTACAATAACAATATTACCATCAAGCGGCAAGAAAAGCAAAAAGCCCTGGATGCTTACAGGCAATATCTCAAAACTCAAAAAGAGAACTGTGAGTGGTTAGGCAAATGGGATGGTAAGAAATTCATTGACGACAACTTTGAAAAGTTGGTCGCTGTCAAAAAATAATCCACTTCTGAAGGCTGTATAATTGAATCCTTGTGTTCAGGATCAATTGCTCATATTTAACATCAAACGGTTAAATAACACTGTCTATCTATATTAATGATTGAACTAATTTGTACATTCGTGTCGTCTTTAAGATGCGCAGAATTATTCATCAATAAATAGAAAATCAATGAACAGGAATTTAGCAATGGAATTTGTCCGGGTAACTGAAATTGCAGCCATTAATTCGGCAAGATGGATGGGTAGAGGAGATGAGAAAGCAGCTGATCAGGCAGCTGTAGATGGCATGAGAAAAATGCTTGATACAGTAGACTGCACAGCCACAGTCGTTATTGGAGAAGGAGAAAGAGATGAAGCACCTATGTTATATATAGGTGAAGTTGTTGGAGGAGGAGGCGAACCGCATCTTGAAATCGCCCTGGATCCTCTCGAAGGAACAACCATTTGCGCCAATGGAGGACACAATGCCATTTCCGTAATGGCTATCGGTAAAAAGGGTAACCTTCTCAATGCGCCTGATATTTACATGAACAAGATCGCAGTTGGACCGGATGGAGTCGGATGTGTCGATATCCGCGATACGCCAACCAACAACCTGAAGAGACTGGCTCAAAAGAAAGGATGTTCTGTTTCTGACCTTACCATTGTTATACTCGACAGACCAAGGCACAAGGAATTAATTGAGGAAGTTCGTAATAACGGAGCAAGAATTTATCTCATCGGAGATGGTGATGTATCTGCTGCTATTGCGACGGCCTTACCTGATAGTGGTATTGATATGCTTCTTGGGGTTGGAGGAGCGCCTGAAGGCGTTATTGCAGCTGCTGCTATGCGTTGCATCAAAGGTGATTTTCAGGGCATACTGGTACCCAGGAATGATGAAGACATAAAAAGAGCCGCCAAAATGGGTGTTACAGATATTAATAGAGTTTACACTATGGAAGAACTGGCTAAAGGAGATGTGATGTTTGTATCAACAGGGGTCACAGATGGCTCTTTACTTAAAGGTGTTCAGTTCAAACCATGGGGAGCAATTACCCATTCTTTGGTCATGCGTTCTAAATCTGGCACAATCAGGCATATCCAGGCTGACCATCATTTTGATCGTAAACCAAGGTATTAGCAATCTCTGACGGGTTGATTCAGAAAGTCCCGGAGTATTTTTTATCTAGTGAATATTTTCCTGAACCCAGGATATAGATAGCTACAAAACCAATAAGGTAGAGTACAGCCATTTCTTTGGATCCTCCAGAACGACTGAACCATGGATCATCCCAATGGATGATAAAGGCTGCAACAAACATTGTTACAATCATAAATACAGAAGCTATTTTGGTCTTGTATCCGATAATAATAACTATGCAGGCAAAAAATTCAGCGATGACCGCTAATAGCAAACCAATAAAAGGTGGCATCCCAAGTACTGACGGAAAATGAATTTCTTCTCCTGATATCAGCGTTTGAAATTTACCCCAACCGTGTCCTATTATCATGCTTAGACCAAAGCCTATGCGTAATATCAAGGACGCCAAATGATAATTTACTGATGACATTTTGAATATTAAGTGTCCGGGTTATCCTCCACACGCTTTTTGGAGGTCAGTAATTTGTGATTCCCATAGATCCTGCTGCTCTTGTTCTTCACCTTTATCACAGAAGTCAGTGATTTCAAGTATTGTTTCATTGGTGACGTCAGATTTATACATTCTGAATTCCAGGTATTCATCTTCTTCAGACGATTCCCATTGAAACCTCAAGCGCTCTTCTTCAATATCATCAAGAAGTTCAGCATCCTCTGAATTGCCTTCCCAGTCGAAGGTGTAGACATCATCATTTATGTCTACACTATCGCAAAACCATCTCACGAGACATTCAGGCATTGTAAGGAATTGATATATAATAGCCGGGGAGGCTTTGAATATGAACTCCATATCTATTCTCACTCTATCCATTAAGTTTTTTTTTATAGTATAAGCATTTGGTTCTTATAATGCTGCGCAAAATATAAATTTAAATTTCAGTAAACCAAAAATAATTTTCTAAAATTTCACCAATAGTGAACTTTTTTTACAAGGATTTGATTAATTCAATTGTATTTGGAACCTGGAATAACTTGACTTGCGAATTGTGGAAGATAGTAATACTTTTGCTTTTCATTTAATAAGAGAATACTAAACAAAGTAGATGAGGCAATTAAAGATAACCAAATCGATTACTAACCGCGAAAGCCAATCCCTCGAAAAATACTTACAAGAAATCGGAAAAGTTGATCTCCTCACTCCAGAGGAGGAAGTAGACTTGGCCAAGAAAATCAAAGAAGGTGATCAGGAAGCTCTTGAAAAATTAACCAAAGCCAATCTGAGGTTTGTTGTTTCAGTTGCCAAACAGTATCAAAACCAGGGCCTCTCTCTGAGTGACCTTATTAACGAAGGTAACCTGGGATTGATCAAAGCGGCTCAAAGATTTGATGAGACACGTGGGTTTAAATTCATATCCTATGCGGTATGGTGGATAAGACAATCCATTCTACAGGCATTGGCTGAGCAGTCAAGGATTGTAAGGTTGCCACTCAATAAAGTCGGATCTCTTAATAAAATTAACAGGGCATTCTCCGAATTGGAACAGGAGTATGAAAGAGAACCCTCCTCTGATGAACTGGCTGACTTGCTCGAAATTACCTCTGATGAAGTAGAAACTACTTTAGGTGTTGCTGCCAGACATGTTTCGATGGATGCACCGTTTGTCGATGGTGAAGACAATTCATTGCTGGATGTTCTTGAAAACAGCGGAACGCCTGGTACGGATACAAAACTTGAATACGCAGAATCTCTCAGGAGAGAAATCGAAAGATCTCTTAATACACTGACTGAAAGACAATGTGATGTTATTAAACTCTATTTCGGGATTGGTATTGAACACCCGATGTCACTTGAAGATATTGGTGAGCGATTCGGTTTGACCAGGGAACGTGTGCGACAAATTAAGGATAAAGCTATAAATAAACTTCGTTCAGCTTCAAGGAGCAAGCTTCTTAAACACTACCTCGGTACCTAATAAAAGAACTTTAATTTTTTGGAAGTACACTTAATGGTCGAGACAGACTATTATGTAATGAAATGAAGGTCTCTGTTCTCTGGATTCCGTCTATTTGCTGTATTTCATGTGAAATGATATTCCTCAAATGCTCAGTATCTCTGCAAATGACCTTTGCAAACATACTGTATACCCCGGTCGTATAATAAATCTCTGTAATCTCAGAAATTCTTTCCAGTTGTTTTGATACTTTATCGTACAACCGGCTTTTCTCCAGGTATATACCCAGGAATGCCGTAATATCAAAGCCTAATTTATTGTGATCAATTTGCATTTGGGAGTTAAGAATGACCTTGGAGTCCATCATTTTCTTGATGCGAACGTGGACAGTTCCTCCGGATATAAACAATTCTTTACCTATATCCGCATAGGTTTTTTTAGCATCGTTCATCAAGATGGCTAAAATCTTTAAATCGGTTTCATCGGGAACATATTTCTTTTTCATGGTTAGATCAGGTGTTAATGGTTCTCTGTTACATTAAACAAACATTACTCTAATAATAGTATTTTTTTCTAATAATCATCTCAATTATAAATGGCTTAATATCTGTTCAAGTGTTGATCGGATATATTCAAAAGCTGTAACTTGCGCAACAATTTATGACTACGAAAAAAAATATCCGGATTTGGGAACCATTGCTTGTCGGCCTTGCTGCAGCTATAGGTTTAATTGCCGGTTATAATATGAATTTTGACAATGCGGGTCATAAACTATTAGATATCCCGGAAATAAAGGAAAATTATTCTGGCAAGGCAGACGGCAGGATCGAGGAGATTCTTAGGTTCATCGAAAGCAATTATGTGGATTCGCTGGATCAGAAAATTATATCTATAGATGCCGTCAGGCATATACTCAGACAACTCGATCCTCATTCAGATTATATTGGTGAAGATGAACTGACCGATCATAATGAAAAAATGGAAGGCGCCTACAGGGGAATTGGTATTGAAACTTTAAAACTGAAAGACACATTTTACGTTACAAAAGTTATTGAGCACGGACCGGCTTATAAGGCCGGATTGAAGTTAGGTGATGCGATCATATCTGTTGATAATCAATTGGTTTCAGGCAATCAAAAAAGTTTTTCTTCAGTGAGGGATTTATTGAAAGCTGAAGACAAGAATAAACTCGAATTATCTGTCATTCCATTTGGTGAAAAATCCAAAGAAACAAGGGCTGTGGAAATCAGCAGCATAAATCTTTCCTCGGCTGAACTCAGTTATATGCCAGACGAAAGCACAGTGTATGTCAAATTGGAAAGATTTAGCGACAATACTTACGAGCAATTCATTGAGTCCCTGGACTACTACATGAAAGATAATGACAATCTCAATCTTATACTTGACCTCAGGAATAACCCGGGAGGATATCTTCCCGAAGCCATTAAAATATTAAGTCAATTATTCAAAGAAAAAGACAAACTGCTGACCTATACCGAGGGCATGAATCGTAAGAAGGCAGAGTACAGGACGACAGGTAAGAATTTTTATACCATAAATAAACTCGCTATACTCATCAATGAGTATTCAGCATCAGGCAGTGAAATCCTTGCCGGGGCTGTCCAGGACTGGGACAGGGGAGTAGTGATTGGACAAGAAAGTTTTGGTAAAGGCCTTGTCCAGGAGATATTTCCGTTACGCAACGGCGGGGCTCTCAGGCTTACGGTAGCGAAGTATTATACACCATCAGGAAGGCTTATACAAAAGTCTTACAGAAGCATCAATAAAGATTTTGAAGCGGATAGTGTTGATTATCAGACCCGATTGCTAAACAGGAAGGTGTTAAGCGGCAATGGAATCGTACCGGATTATATTATAGATGAAACAGAAGATTTAAAATGCAGGAATTATTTAAGCTATTTGGATTTCTTCATTCTAAATAAGATGCTTGAAACTGCTTCTCTTCAGGTTGACACTGATGAAATTACCAGGCAAGAATATGCACGATTCCTTGAAAATAATTTTGAACTTGAAACCAGTTATTTTGAAGATTCTTGCCCAGTCAGTAAATTCCAGCGCATCCTTGAATCCAGGTATGTCAGATTGATCAGTGGCGAAAAAGAATATATTAAGAAATTAAACGAAGGAGATCCATTTATTCAAAAAGCGCTTTTATTTATTCAGGATCAGAAAACAACACTTGCATATTTATCTGAGAAAAATTAATTCTCCTTCTTCATTATACCTGATGATAAGCGAAGGTCTTCCAGCATTCTTAATATTTCGTTGTGCATAGCAGGTATAATCAACGTCTTTGATTATTGCCGGCGCAATTTCATTGAAATTTTTAGGGAAAGGGACACCTTGTTTGTTTGCACTGGTTGAAACCAGGGGGTGACCCAGGTTTTCAATGATATCTATAAGGAGTTGATTTTTGGTCACCCTGATTCCTACTGTATTGATTTCTGTATTCAGGTATGCAGGGAGATTGGGAGAAGCAGGGTAAATGACAGTTAAAGGTCTGTTGCAGAATTCCAGTAGTGTTTCAATACGTGGATGAATTGATTCAACACATTCTTTAAGCTGTTCAATAGAGTTTACCAGGATGATTAGTTTCTTTGTAAGGTCTCTTTCTTTAATTTGAAATATTCGGTCAACAGCGGATTTATTATATGCATCACAAGACAAACCCCAAATGGTATTGGTGGGACATAGTATTAC